>NZ_JADEXR010000117.1 GCF_015206995.1 aff. Roholtiella sp. LEGE 12411
ACCGTCGAACAAAGATTTCTGGGGCACAATGGAAACGAGAAAATGTTCCTCAAGTCCTGGCTCATCGCTCTGCTTACCTCAATGGATTATTGTCAGTTTGAGCCACTTCAAAAAGTGAGATGCTCCCATGTTAACTTGCCATTATCGTCTAAAAGCCAGTTAGAATATACTCCCGATTTTCGGGGATAAAATGATTCTGTACTATTGCGAGAGATGATTTCATACGCATATTTAAATCTCGCTACAAACGGGTCGATTGCACTTGATTGAATTCTCCCTACTAATCGTGTAGTAATGTTAGCGAAGATTTTAGAAGCAGCTTTTGATTGATAAATACTTTCTGGTTCTTGTGCTGATAAAATTACCCGAATTCCTGCTTTAGCACCGTTAGCACATAGTCTCCCAATTAGTTCTGCTATCGATTCAAATGCAAACAGAATTGGTGCTTCATCTAAGAAGAAAATGGAAGCTTTTGAACTGAGCGCCCTTCTAAGTCCTGCTGCATAAGCCGATAGCGCTAGAATTGCCGCGTCTGATTCACTCGATAGATTTCTGAGCGCAAATACTAATAATTTAGCGTCTGTCCGAAAACTTGATGGCTTTGATATTGATTGTCCGACTCTAGTGTTCAACCAGAAATTCAAGCGCAGCCTGATTTGGTCGAGAGCTTGCAATACGTCATTGCTATTATTAGCAATTGAATCTAGCTTGATATAGCCTGGTGAACAATACTTACAAAAATCATTCAGCGTCGGCGTATCTAACCACTCACTAGTTCCTACATGAGAATTCAAAGCAGCTTTGTATCTGAGTTTAATTTCATCATCTGCAAAGAAAGATTCTAGGGCTAAAGTCACAAGGGATTCAATATTAGACAGCATACTGGCACTGACTCCCAGAGCATTAGCACCAACAATCATGGCCATCAATACTGATTTCAAAAACTCTTTGAAATCATTCATCCTTTCTTTAATTGTGTCCGCATCTAAATTACGGAGATCTGGCAATTCAAATAAATTGTTTGATTCTTTGGAAATATCGAAGTATGCACCATCTTCACCCAATAAATTTGTGTAGTCAGTAAATGTTGATGTCCCATCTGGTTTGGGATAATCCAGCGCTACAACAGGTATCCCTTGTGCTAAAGCCGGAGTTAAAATTCCTGCCACTAACACTGATTTTCCCGAACGAGTCGCCCCAAAGATCGCAATGTGTTTGTGCTGGTTATACAAATCCAAATGTATTGGTGTTCCCCCTTCTTCTGCAATCAATTCAAAGCCTGTGCTATCACCTGTTGCTGTGCGAATCAAAGGCATCAACCCTGGGGCTTCGGAACTAAAATAAGGCAGTCGGCGGTTGAATGGTTTAGTTAGTAATCCTTCCCAGAAAAATGGACAGCACTGCAACCAAATTTTCCACGCAATTTCTGTTTCTCGGTCAACTGCTGCCGGACTTTGAAAACATGACCCTAGATATTTAATCGCTTCATCTAATGAACGAGTGTTATCTCGGTGTACTAAAAATACTAATGCCGTATTCACCACGCTAGCGCCTTTATAAATTGTCTTTTGTGCTTCTACTGCCTCCTCTATATTCAATCCGGCTTTCACGTCTATATTCCCTGCTCCACTAGAAGCTGTCGTAGTAGTAATTGATTGTTTTGTTAATCTCTGTAAGTTTGTCCTGGCAAAGATTTGATTGGCTTTAGTGATTTGACAAAATATTTCGGTATCTGAAACTTTACCTCGCGCTATCACTGACCAGAGATACCGCAGTTGAGCATACTCATCAATCCATCCTCCCGGTTTTTGGCTGAAATTGAGTACACCAATATATTTATCTTGGACTTTTACCCATTTTCTATCAAATAATGGAATTGATTTTTCACATCCTAAAACATGATGCCGAATGTGAAAATCACTTGTCTGTTTTTCTGTTAGCCCTGAAGAGTCAAGCTTTAATGGGTTTGGTAGTTGGGTGACTAGTGATGTATTAAACTGCAACCATAACACCGACCAGATCTCAACAGCAGAAAGCGCTTTGACTGATAATCCCATTTTATTACTGACAACTTGCTCCCAACTGCCAAAGCCCTCGACAAACGAATTCCGTAAAATGCTCTCTATTCGATTTTGCTCAATTGCATGAATCTCCCCTGTAAATTTATACCAAATGCTCTGTAGTTTTTTTAATCCAGTCTCTACGATATCCTGGGTTTTCTCTTCGCCGGAAAACACTGTATATGTACACCACAAACGCAGAAATTTATTCTTGCGTTCCCCTGACACAGTTAATTCCCTCGCTCGAACTCTCTCACTCCGCAGCAAGAGTTTTATTTGCTCTAAATTGCAGCCACTCTCTAAAGTTTTTAGCTCTTTTTGTCTTATGGCATCATCAGTAAAAGACCCTAAATGAATCGTTAAAGATTCCTGCTCTGGTATTTCCTTAAGTCCGGATTCTATACTGTCAAATATCGGCAGAATTTGTTCCGCTTCTAAATGCGGGTGAATCCCAATACAGTCAAAGCAAAACTTAACTTGAATATCTGAATTCTTTTTTAAGATTAAGGCTCCTATACCCCGGCGATTCCCTAAATCTATTTCACATATTCCTGCCAAATGAATTATGTCTTCAAACGGCGTTAACGTTATTGACTTCTTTCCTATTTTGTTAAAGCTGGTTTTGGACATAATTCTTTTGTATCTTTTTACTGCTTCATCATTAACAAGTTCCGCGGGTTTAAGTCCCCCGGTTCTATAACAGGTAAGTTTTGATGCCTAAGCTAAATCCCCGTCACAAAACGTAATTGCGATCTTCTCTACGAGACGCTCCGCGAACGCAGCGTTAGCGACGAAGGAGCGTCCGCCGCGAATTGCGAATTGCGAATTGGTTTAAATGCCTTAAACTTTTTTCCTTCTATCTCCTATATATTTTTTCGGTGACTCTGTTAATGACACAAACCGCATATAGCCTCTACTAATCCTTGGTGTTCCAATAAACTTGCCAAAAAAATCCTTATTGCTGGATAAAATCCACCATGTCCCCCATCCCCAAAACGTTATGAATCCTGTCGCTAGCCATCCTGTTTTTATTAGGTAGTAGAACAAGAATATATTTGCCATTGCTATGCAAGACCAAGGAAATATCTGCTCTATTGAAAACGGGCCAATTTTTGGTTGTACTCCTAACGTTCGATTCACTACTCTAAATCTTTTCTCAGACATATTTATTGGACTTTATGCAGGGAGAATAATTAAAATATTCCCCCTGCAAGACTGCACAAGAGCCTCTTTTTCAATTCCTGTACTATTAAACTATGGGAGGAGCAGGTCCACCTCCTCCTCCTCCTCCTCCTGCGACCAATCCCGTCAAGACGTCCGCAGCAAATACTGCCACGACCATAATAAATGGCGTTCTCGCTGGAGTTGCCCAATCTTCATCTCGCCTTACAGCCTGAATGATATTCACTATTGATATCGCTATGTACAGCAGAAACAATGCACGGATAATGTTGAATACCGTCTCAATTGTTTGTTGAGTCTGCGGGTTCCCCGTGGCATTGGGAAAATTATCTATTAGCCAGGTTTGAGCATTGTTAAAAAACTGTGCCGAAGCTGGCGCACTAGCAAAATCCAATACAAATACAAATGCTAGCAAGCAATATAATATTGCATACAAGTTGACGCCATATTTTCGCTGCTTGTTGTCGATTCCAGCTAGTAGAAGAGCGAACTCTTTCTGGTATGTTACAGCTACCGCCGTCATTATAATTAGTCCCCCCATCATCATGTTGTGGAGCGACATTTCTGCAATCATTAATGCTCCAGCTACACCCATCAGTGCAACCGTGCTACGTTCTGCTGCAATTCTTCGCCTCTTTATAGGCATTGACGCTGCATCCGAATATGTTTGCATATCTTCAAATACCATCTTTATTGGTTGCATCCAATACCTGAAGTCGAATGCAATACTTTTCGGTTGAGCCTAAAAATCTCTCTTATGGTCTGGGAAAAGGTTAAGGGTTAAAAGGTAAATTCAAACCTTTTCCCTTTCCCCTTTCCCCTTTAACCCAAAACCCGAGAAGTATCGGAGTCGAATGGTATTGGAACTACATTTATTATTCGCTCTCTTGTCATGAAAAACCACTCACTCAAAGCCAATCTTTGCCCTAACTTTAGTTAATTGTTTTCCCTAACTTTAGTTAAGACCTGTTGCTAAACATTACAATGACAACAATTGCTGTACTGAAGAATGTCTTTAATCACTTTCTAGCAAATTCTCTATTTGAGACAATAACTTTTCTAACTGTTTTTGTTTTTTGGGATTTGACCAGACCTTAGTTTTTTGAACTTGGCTTAATATAGACGTAATGCGTTGTTTGACGGGAGCTGATTCAGACTCCTTCTGTATAGGTTTCGCACTGTTAAGGTTGCTAACTAATTCTTTAATGTGATTTAAAGACAGTCCAGATGCGATTGCTTCTGCAAGCAAAGTTTTACGAAGCTGTTCGTTTTTAACTCGTGCAATAGCTCGTGACTTGGTGTACTCAATTTTTCCAGAACGAAGTGCATCTAAAATATCTTCGGGGAGCTTCAATACAGGAAGACGGTTGCTAACAAAAGACTCCCATCCCATCAGTCCTAATTCAGTAAACACTGTCTTAATAGACTCAGCCGCGGGCTGACTGATAACGTTATCAGTCAGGCGAGATAAATCATTTTGCATTCGGTAAAGTAGAGAAACAACCTCGGATTGAGTGCATTGTAAACGTAACGCTAACAACTGCAAAACTGCTTCTGTTTCTTCAACTGGATTCAAGTCTTCTCGCTGAAGATTTTCTACTAAAGCAATAGAAACAGCTTCCGAGTCAGTTAATTCCCGGATAGTAACGGGAACTTCCAACAATCCAGATGCTTGGGCCGCTCGATAACGTCTTTCTCCAGCTACCAATTCATACCGTCCGTCTTGATTTGGCATAGGACGGATTAGCAGATTTTCTAAAATGCCATACTCTTTCACTGATTGAATCAGTTGCTCCATCTTTACCGGATCAAAATAGCGCCGTGGTTGTTTAGAAGGAAGACAAATAGCAGATAGTGCCATTATCGATACTGACTGCTGTGATTCACTCACTGTCTCAGAACTTTCAAATACAAAGTCTTTGAGGTTTCGCCGCTTAGTGGGCATTTAGCACCTCCAAAGCTTCGATAAACATAGTTTCATAATCTGCTGCGGCTTCCGAGGCTGCTTTTCCTGACATTTGAAACACTGTATACCCTTGACCTGGAGCATCAGCAATACATTGTCTTTGGTAAACAGCAGCTTTCATCACTCTTGTTCCTGTCGCTCTAAGCACCTCTCTTGCTTCTCGCTCCAGTACTGTTCCTTTAGTGGCCCGGCTTAAAAACAAGGCGGCTTTAGGAAAACCGGAGCGTAACTCAGTTGCATGTTTAATGAAACGCAGGATTTTCTGACTACTGTGTAAATCTAAACCAGAAGGTTGACAAGGAACTAAAGCCAGGTCACAACGAGCGAGTATTGCTTTCGTTACCTCAGAAAGTGAACCAGGACCATCAATGACTAAGGCTGAATATTCAGTTGCCATCTGGGGAATCTTTTCAAACAAATCTTCTGGGTCTTGAATTACTTGATAATTCAGCCCCAGAGATTTAGCCCAAACTGAACTACTTTGTTGAGCGTCGGCATCAACCATCAGTGTTTTTTGGCGTTGACTAAGCCAATACGTCATGTGAACAGCAGCTGTTGATTTGCCCACGCCTCCTTTTTGATTGGTAAAAGCGACAATCATAGTAATGGGATGCAAATATGCTTCTTGTTATTGCCGTCTGCTAGACAGCATGGTTATTATCTACCGATTGTTTCATCTCCTGAACCATTTATGTAAAGTATTAACTTGGCATTATTCTATGACAAATATTTCTAAATAGTTGAAGTGACGGGGGTCTTCCACGAAAAAAATCAGGCAGCCTTCTTACGATATGCATGTTGTCCCCTCGATTAATCAACTTGATTGAAAGCTGCCTGATTTTTAGGGGACAATGCGCTGCTGCTGCTCTTGCTCTTGGGGTGAACCCTGTTTATCGAAGTAACGCCAAATGAGCCGAACGTCTTTTAGTGATCTCGTGACAGCACTAATTCGGGTCTTGTTCACCGTATACGCCACTCAAACTGTAAACGGGTCTAGCCTTTGCTCTACAAGCGTTTGATCCACACGAGGCAAGCTAGACTGTAAACGGGTCAGCCAGTTACGTTTTATACTAATAATGCTGTGATTGCTCAACTGAAAAATGATGGACTGCTTGAAAAAGACGTTTCCGGTAAGAGTGATCCATAAAAATAAATGCCCAGCCGTGTGTTGAAATTATTCGTGGGTGTTGAGGATCGCTTGTTTGATCGCTGGGCATTTATTTCTTGGCAGTATGCTAAAGAAGCAGGGACATCGCAATAGCAATCGCTCAGGTGACGTACCTACACCGCCTGAGCACAAGTCGGTGTAGGCTTCTCAAAGACTCTTCATTAAAGCTATCTCAACTTTTTTAGGTACTTCCTGTAACACTTGAGAGTGGATACCAGCGATCGCTTTTCTCCATGCGATCAGTTAAAATCACATTATTTGATGCACAGAAACAGGGTTAATGCTTAACCTCACCTATTTTAATAGGAGGTATTTTTATCAAAAGGCAAACTGTCAGCATCCTCAAAGTTCCGCAGGTCAACTTCCATCTGATGAAGACGCTGCACATAAGTTCTGCTGGCAAAAACCCTCACATTCATTTCTTGTTCACCGAAATTGATACCCTGCTCTGCTTTCTTGGCAGATACTTTATTGTAGTTGTCAACATCAATTTTTTTGCGACGCTCCATTTCCTCCAGCCATCTTTCACTAGTGCCTTTTTTAACGGCGGCTTCGACATATTCGGGTTTCAGAGATCCATCGGGATTGAACTGCTGTTTTTCTTCGGCTGTAAAGAAATCATAGGCGGTGTAAATTGGCCAAGGTTCTGGATCAGTTTCGTCTAGGTGTTTCAGATGATCATAATTTGCTTTTAATCTGAGGGCGTAGTCATCAATTGTTTCATTGTTCATTCCCATAGATAACATTTCAACTCTTGCTTCATTTTTTAATGTTCCGTCTGGATTAAATTCTTTTTTATGCATATTAAGCCAACGCTTACTTCTCGACATATACTACCTCCAATCCATCAGTTGATTTTATCAAAATAAAATTATGACCCTCGAATTTAAACACTTTGATACTAGACTAAATCAGTGGATTCATACAGACAATAATACTAAAAATCCCCATTCAATTTTAACTGAAAAATTAGATAACACATTACTAGAATCTTACTTCCCAAACAAAGAATTTTCCTTCGGACATATAGATGAACACAGCACACCGTCAGACCTAAAAAACCATCCAGAGGGACATACTCTGTTACTATCTTCCAAAACACGGTTACTCTATGGCCCACCTGAATGCTTGGAAGTAGTTGAAAAACTCTGCCCAGACCGGAAAGACCGTGGCGCTTACGGTTCAATTTTTCTCGGCGATTGTAAGAATGCAATTAACGAACAGCTAAATATTTTGATAGTAGATGATAACACAGGTGAAAATGGCGGATTACTCAACAAGAAAGATGTATGGAAGTTGGTAGGTGACTGCTATGGACAGATTTCGACTGAACTCTACGACAAACTAACTAACCGAGAAAAACAACAAGACAAAAGTTATCGCGTGATTCAACACCGCTTTGGATGGAAAGAAAGTGATGGCGAAGATACAAAATATCGCTTTGGCAAAGGAACATTACGACCCCTTAAGTTAGATGAAATAAGATATGCAGACTCCAATGAAAAGCTCAAAATAGACCTGATCATTCCCATCAGTAGCTTCAAAGGGACAGACAAAGATAATCCTGATGGCCCAACTAAACCTCAAATTAAGCCAGGGCTATACAAACAAACTATCTGGCTAGCTGAAAAGTCGCAATCTCAGCGAGGTCAGACAGCTATTTCTCAACTCCTAGCATCTTTCCCTCAAGGCATTAAAGACTTTGCTGAAGAATTAGAAAACCAAGCTCAAAAACTTGCTTCTATTCAAGATGACCCTCGCAAAGTAGCGCAATCATACTGTGATCAATACGAAAAGCGCAAGGAATTAGATGAGCAAAAGAAAGCTGATACGGAGCAAGGAGTTCCTACTCAAAAAATCTCAGAAACCCCAGTAGAAACTTCTGTTACCGACTTTCAGGTAGACGAGGATTTAAACACAGATCATTTAAGTGAGGACTCTCAAAAAGATGACCTCCTAATGTACAAGCTTATTAAAGCTGACTTACTTGGTCATCAGCAAGTTCTGGAAACTGAGAAAGTGAAACAAGAATTAAGCCGATTTGTACAAGCTGAATGGCGTGATATCGCTATTGGCAAAATGCTAACTTTTGATCGAGGAATGATTATACCCTCAAAAGAACTCAAGAATGGGGAAATTTGTGTGACTTGGATGGATGAAGGAGAAAAAGTTCTTAACTTTCGCTCTCCCTTTCTCAATTCTAATGGTCTATGTGTTTCTGAAAATAAATATGTTGAAGACCGTCTAGCTCCAGACGGGACAGATTTAGAAGGCATAATTGTAGTCAACGATGAAGATCACAAACGCTTGCTTGCAAGACTTGAACCAAATGAAGTAGCACCCGCCGAAACCGAATCCGAACGACAAGCACGAGATTTCGATGGCGACTGCATTGGGGTTGCACTTGCAAACAAGTATCCCAACTTCACAGCCGAAGCTGAGTACAGAAATCAACCCGAAAACGCCTATGCCCCTACAGTTAAGCTGAAAAAACAGTCATTCTACAGTGCAGATGGAACCCAACCCCCCTTTGAACAAATCGCAATTCACATGAGCGACAGCATCAGCGTGGGAGTGATTAATAATCACGTTACAGCACTGGAAGCCCTGGAATCGGAAATCGAGATACTTAAGACTTACGGAACTGAGTCGCAAAAATCCAATTATTTAGGCCAAGTATCAACTCATTACCAAACGCTCTTTGAGCAAGAAAATTCTGAGCGCCCCAAATTAATCAGAGAAGAATATAAACCATTAATGAAGGAGTTTGTTGCTCTGGTTCAAACACCAAATAAAACTCCAGAAATCATTCATCAGGCAATGGATATCAACCGCAATATGTATCGCCTCATGATTGAAGAAGGCTGTTATCAAAATCAAATAGCAGTTGACCTCTTCAAAAGCGCCAAGACTCCAGAGATGGACTTAATCAAGGAGAACAAACGCTATCTCCATAGAGATGTCAACTATATTAAAGACAAGAAATTAAGAACAGCCTATTTAAATTCTGGAGTTACGCCCACAGGCTATTCTCCTGTAGAATTATTAATCAACCAAACTAATAAATATTTTCAGCAATCACAACTGGAATCCCGCCCCATAGTCCAATTCCAAGATTTATTTCGGGGAGTCGAGTTTACACCACAGCAAAAATTTAGTGCGATCGCTGCCAAACATGAATTTGATACAAAATTTAATGAAGCTGTACGTTTAGAGCGACGACGAGAGACGGAGAAAGGCCCTTGTGCGATCGTCGAAACCCCACAAGGGGCGAAGCTGGAAATTACCAATCTGACCCGCTACGGGCATCCGGGTATTTGGCAAGCTAAAACACTCAACATCCGCCTAGATGAGATTCCAGAGAAATGGCGAAGTAGCGCAAATCCTCATAAACTACTAGCAGTCGCACAGATTGATGGTGAAATTGGAGAGGATGGAAAACCTGCATACCATAAGCTGGGGACTGTCAGCCAACAATCTGCAAGTGATCACGGGGTTCAGCCTGGAATGTCAACTACCGGAGCCACTCTAATAGAACTCAAACCAGAACTCAGTCGGGGACAAACCAAGTTGATGTTTCAAAAAGCTTACCAATCAGCTGAAGCATTTTCTACTTCTATCCCGGAGTCAGATAAACTTGCTGCTGCCGCTGCCGCCTGGAACATTTGTGCATCCCGGCAAGATGAACTCGAAGTTGCACGAAAAGAAAACACAGACCTAGGAGCGATCGCCAAAAAAGTCTCTAATTTTGCGTTCGCCGCTTTCCAGGGCGAAATTGTGTCCCGCCTAGACGAGCTTCAATTCACCGAACTGAAATTAGTCACTCTGAAGAATGAGGCGAATCAGTTTCTAGGTAAACAATGGAACCCAGATGAAAAACACCCCGTAGAAATCAGAGCCTCTCACCACCCAGTTGGACATGAACGCCATGTTTCCAAACTCATGTTTGTCCAAGATGCTGACGGTGAATATAAGGAATTCGCCATGCTCGAAACCAGAACGGGGATGCTACCTATTGGCACGAAGGCACAAGCTACGATGGTTGGTATAGAACCCGCTACCGCTAAGGCCATTATTGGCTTGCCTGGGAAGGAACCGATTGAGATTACCATCCGCGAACTCAAGAACTTTTCTTATGCTGAACAAGTTTTTAACTCAGAACCCATAGATTTAGAGTTTGGGACTGTGGCGGTTCCTGACAAAACCGTCAAAATCAAACTTGATGGCAAAACTTTAGGTGAGTTAGATAACGATTCTGTCGAACAATTAAAAAGCTTTAATTACCTCAAAAATGGTAATCCTCTAAAGTTGAAACTTACGTCTATTTCGGAAACTGGAGATCAAGCCTTTTTACTGGGCGAATCTCCCAATGGGAATTTACTCAACATTAACAAAATTAACTTCTATGATTTTCCCGGTGAGATATTCTCAGATCTAGATTACCGAAAAGTAACGCTTGAAATGCCGCCTAGCAAAACCAGAGATGCTGTGTTTTTGAATGGTGAGCCACTTGGTGTCCTGCACTTCAAAAAGGACAAAGACGCACTTCGGCAGATGGGACTACTTAAAAACGGTGAACTTACACCAGCACCCGCTATTCTTCAAAGTAATTTTTCTGTTATTTGCGCCCAAATCGACCCCTCCACCGTTGAATATCCTCAAAACTGGACTAAGGAGTTTCAAGCTTTTGGTCAATCGGAAATTGACCCTCTTCAAAAGTTCATGATTGATAGCAGTGCGCCGATACTTCAAAAAATCAAGGAGCGTCCAACTATACTTATTGCCACACCTGAACACCTTGCACAAGGACTTATGGGCTTGGCAGTTGACAATCACAAAGTTGAAGCTGTGACTAAATGGCTAACTTTTCAAAATGTTAAATTCTCTCAAGTTCCACCCGAAAATGTGATTGAGGAAACCCAAAAAGGATTAGCGGTGTTCAACTTGGTCAGCAGTTCCATCCCTCCCCAAACTTTGGAGAAAATGACTAAGAAATTTGGGGCAGTTATTGAATCGACTCAGAAGTATCAACAAAAACTTAGCTCTCTTGCCACACGACCGCAATTTCTTAAAACTCCAGAGCAACTAGCGCTGAACCCCCATCGACAAAGCACTCAAACCACACCTCAAACCACACGACAATCTACACCCGAACCTACGCCTCCTTCCTTAAAAACAATAAATTCTCAAGTTCCAACCATTCCTTCCAAGGAAGTGAAAACCGAACCGGATGGTGTGGCAAACCGCCCGGTAATTGATGATTTAAGGGATTGGTATGCTGCTGCTGACAAATTGGGTAAGCCATCGGAGTACAAAAAACGAATTGTGGAAGTAGCCGAGCGATTTAAATCAACTCAGCAATTATCTTCAAAAGCACTCTTTGCAATGAACCAGGACACTGAACAATACCGAATTCTTAGCCGATTGACCCAAATAGCAGGGCGAATTAGTCCCATTCTAGGGGAATCAACATCAGACGGTTCATTTCAGGTCAAAGGAAAAATTTATGATATATTTTTAAACCCTGAGCGCAAAGATCTAATCATCTCTCAAAAAAATGGAGATGTAGTTTTAGGTATCCAATCAGGTAAAATCAAAACCAATAAAGTATCTCCAGATATAATTCAAACTTTTGAACAAGCTAATGCCAAAGTTGATCAACTATTATCCCCTGTTAGGTCTGGTGGCATAGAATTGTAGTTAGCGATCTGCATCAATTGTCTGGTTCTTGACCAAATAATTACTAATTCGTAATGACGCTCGTTCGCCCTTGGCGTCTCCCCTTGGGAGAAGACTCGAAGAGAGCGTCATTATCAATTACGAATTATTGTGACACTTCTGAACTATTTTTCTCTAAATTCTGCTGCCTTAATTCGACTGTAAGTGAACAGCGCCATTCCTGTGGCTGTCAAGCTCAGTCCAAAAGCTATATCACTGTGTTTTTGAGCGGTTATAAAAGTTTCGTTATCTAAACGTTTTCCCCCCAGGTCTGAAAGCATTACTCCCCCACTTAAAGCGCTAGAAAATGCAAAAGCAGTAATGGCAGAATTGACAGCTAATTTCTTCCAGTTCATCAGATTTATCCAAAGTTTTCTAGTTTTCAAACAAATCTCGCGCAGCGTTAAAAAGCCACAGCATCACAGTATCTTTGCTGTGATGCTAGAATTTCAATTATGAGCAAGCCAATCTTCTCGATAGATTTGTATTTGTCTTTGTTTGTTATAATTTTGATAACTAATATCTACGTTCACAAAATAACCTTCACACTGAGTTATTTCCTTAATTCTTCCTTGAAGCCAATTCCGCTCATCTAAATGCCAAAACTTGATAGTTTTACCCACGGTGTAATTGGTATTATCAGTTTTTAAAGATTGAACTTTGGTGAATTCAGACAACTCTGCTAGCATGATTATCCCTCTTGATAATACTTTAGCCATGCAGAGGTGTAACCAAAATAAACAAGAACTTGTAATAGTGAAGATAATTACAAGTTCATAAATTTGTTATTTGGTGATATTTAAGCAGTTTTTTTGCTTGTTCTTCCTGGCTTGCGCTTCGCCATTGGTGTTACTACATCAGTCTTTTTAGTTGTTTTCTTTTTTGCAACTGGCTCAGTTTTCTTAGAATGAGTAGCTGACTTTGATTTTGGTTTGATTTCTTTGACTGGTGGCAATAATCTCAATGCAGGGAATGGGAGAATGACTGCAACAGTTGAATTAGTACTATCGTAACTATCAGATTTTAACTCCCACGGGTCGGGCAATTGTTGAAAAATCTGTGATTGTGGTGCGATTACTACTTCTGCTACAACTGGAGTGAATTCTTTGATTACATCTGGCAAGCTAATCGAATTCATTGTGCTATTGGCATTGTCTGTTACGAAAAGCTCAGTAATAAACTGAAACATCACAAGGATGATAAATGCCCAAAAGATAACTTCAATCATTAAAGTGAGTTCGGCTTGAACGTTCATAGGAACACGCGGGATGCGGGAAACTCAGTCACTTCAGTGCTGAGAGGGAAGCGGCACGAGCGACTTTAGTCGCAGTGGTATTTATGTATTCACGAATTAATCTTTGAACTGCCGAGGACTGCGAGATACCCCAGTGATTTGCAATGGTTTCTAAGTTATTTTTATCTTCTTCGGACAGATAAACTACTGTGCCTTTTTTCTTTGCCATCGCTGAAAACCATATTAGTATAATATGATTATAATATCACTTTAGGGGACGAGGATGGGAAGACCGAATAAAAGCATGGGAGTGCAACAAGTTTTATTGTCTCCGAATGCTGAAACGAAAGCACTACTAGAATATCTTTGTGAGCAATCAGGCAAACTCTACAATACTGGAATTTACTTTGCACGACAAATCTTTTTTAAGAAAAATTTGCTGTTAACTGGTAAATTCGACTTAGCCTTTGAGCCATCAATTGCAAAGTCAATACTTGCCCAATCCCTGCCTTCTACGCCAATGCAGCAAACTCTAATGTCGGTTACAGAGGCGTTTAAGTCTTTTAAACAATTGAGAGATTTATTTTTATTAGGTCAACTACATTTCAAACCCAAAGCACCTGGATATCTCAAGGGTTCTAAGTTATTCAAGGTTGCCTATCCAAATTCGGGAGGTCAAAGACCAACATTAAGTGATGGGCAACTTAGATTTTCTCTCGGATTGACCGTTAGAAGATGGTTTGGGGTATCTGAGTTTTTTCTCCCAATGCCGTCAAATATTGACTACTCAAAGGTAAAAGAGTTTACAATTCTACCGAAGAATGGGGCTTTTTACCTGGAAATGTCCTATGAAGTAGCCAAACAAAAACACGAGCTAGATATCAATCAGGCATTGTCGATTGACCTTGGAACTGCTGATAATTTAGCTGCTTGTGTTGACACTTTAGGCAATTCCTTATTGATTGATGCTCGTGTAATGAAGGCGATGAATCAATTGTGGAATAAGAAAGTATCAACACGGAAGTCCGGGAAACCAGAAGCCTATTGGGACAACTGGTTAGACCGTGTAACCCGTAAGCGCAACCACCAAATGCGGGACGGCATTAACAAAGCAGCAAAATTAATTATTGACCACTGCCTTAAATATGGCGTTGGCACTCTAGTAATTGGATGGAACAAAGGCTTTAAAGAATCTGCCAACATGGGTAGAGTGAACAATCAGAAGTTTGTTCAAATGCCCTTGGGCAAACTCAAAGACAGATTAAAACAACTGTGTGATTTACACGGCATTAGGTTTATTGAAACAGAGGAAGCTTACACAAGCAAGTCGAGTTTTTTAGATGGAGACTCCCTACCTGTATATGGTGAAAAACCTATTGGGTGGAAAGCATCTGGAAAGCGGATTAAAAGAGGGCTGTATCAGTCGGCGAATGGTTCAATTGTGAATGCAGATTTGAACGGCAGCGCAAATATTCTGCGAAAAGTAGCTAGCAATTTAGGCATAGACCTAAGCTTACTAGGTAGGCGGTGTTTGACGACCGCAGCGAGAGCTAGACTTTGGATTCTTCCGAATTCTCCTCTGTCCGTAGAATCTCAGTGGCTTCAGCCCTGAGAGTGTCAATTCTTTGCTCCTAAATTTTTGTAGTTTCCCGAATTTCTCAAATACATCTCGCTAGCACGTTTTCAGTCCTTGTTTGCAAATGAAGAGGCTTTTAACAAGGCAACGCAAGCTCAATGTTTCAATCTCGATCAAGCGTAGCGGCTTCTAGGCAATTGTCTCTATTTTCAATATGATGCACATCTATTGCACAACCACATAGAACAAGAAACTATATTTATAGAGAGAGACTTATGAAAGTAGCCAATGCCTAGCAAGATCATCGAAGTCCGAGAATACACCGTCAGAGCGCACAAACGCGAGATTCACACTCGCGTTTTCAACTTCGTCTGTCAGCAGTGCCAACAGCCAACCCAACGCGAGACTTTTGGCCCTCGACCGCTCTACTGTGAACAATGCCGTCGTCCCCAACCACCTAAGAAATCAGTAGTCCCTCTCAGAAAGAGAAAACCCAGGGCGATGACTTATAAGAGCGACGAGGGGAAGGTGGGGTAAGTGCAGTAGTTGGTATTTTTGTACTATAATGAAGCCGCTCTTATATGTGCGGCGTTCTGAAAAAGTAATGTCCACCCTATCAAGTCTTGACCAACAACAATTAAATACATCTGTCCCGCACGAAACAATTACCGGAGTCGTTGAACGCTTAACCTATTATTCTGCTGAATCAGGTTATACTGTGGCACGCCTGGTGCGCCCTCGTACCTCTGATTTAACAACAATTGTCGGCAGTTTCGCCAATATCCAGCCAGGGCAAACTCTACAATTAACTGGTTTTTGGCGTGATCATCCACAGTTTGGCCCACAGTTCCAAGTCATCAACTACCGAGAAACCAAACCCGCCACACTCACCGGAATTGAAAAATATTTAGGCAGTGGTCTAATCAAAGGTGTTGGCCCAGTCACAGCAAGGCGGATTGTTACTCACTTTGGTTTGGAAACTCTGGAGATTATTGAAAACCAAATTGACCGACTCATTGAAGTTCAAGGTATAGCTAAAAAACGCATCAAATTAATTCAGACCGCCTGGCAAACACAAAAAGCCATCAAAGAAGTGATGGTATTTTTGCAAAGTCATGGCGTTTCTACCACCTATGCAGTTAAGATTTACAAGCAATATAAAGATAAAGCGATCGCTACTGTTACTAGCAACCCCTATCAGTTAGCTACTGACATCTACGGCATTGGGTTTCTCACAGCTGATAAGATTGCCTTTAATTTGGGAGTTGCACCGGATAGTGAGTTTCGTTACCGCGCTGGTTTAATTCATGTTTTGGGTGAAGCTGCTGCTGATGGTCATTGCTATTTGCCACAACCAGAACTAATTGAGCAAGTCATCAAACTGCTGACTACAGAATCGCATACACCTGAAGAAGATGCAATAACTGACATTATCAAAGACATGGCGCTCAAGGATGACTTAATCCGAGAGAAGGACGAAGACCAAACGCCGCTGTGCTACAAACCGACTTATTTTCACACGGAACAAAACCTTGCTCAATTAATACACAACTTGTTAAGCCAACCAGTTCCACAAGATATGCCACGTGTCCGTGACTGGATCGAACGCTTTACCAAGACTCGCAAAATCCAGCTTTCAGAGCAGCAACGGCTAGCTGTGGAAATGGCTGCATATTCAAGGGTGATGATTCTTACTGGTGGCCCTGGTTGCGGGAAAACTTTCACGACCCACACGATCGTTAGCTTGTGGCAAGCAATGGGTAAATCTATCGCCCTAGCTGCTCCCACCGGACGCGCTGCTCAACGTTTGGGTGAAATGACTGGACTTGAGGCTAAGACTATTCATCGCTTGTTGGAATTCGACCCCAAAACAATGGGCTTTAAATGCGGTAGCGAAAATCCTCTACCCCATACAGCAATTATCGTTGATGAAGCTAGTATGCTTGATTTGTTTCTGGCATATTCTTTGGTTAAAGCTGTAGCAGAAGGCGCTCAATTGTTGTTGGTGGGTGATATCGACCAGCTGCCATCCGTGGGCCCCGGTCAAATACTCGCTGACCTGATTAATTCTGGTAAAGTACCAGTAGTGCGGTTAACCCAGGTCTTTCGCCAAGCCCAGCAAAGTGCAATTATCGCCGCTGCCCACCAAATTAACCGAGGGCAATATCCTACAATTGAACCCATCTCTGATTCTCCCGTCTCTGACTGCATCTGGCATGGCGGCGGACATCAGCCGGAACATGGTGTTCAAGCAATTTGCGAGTTGGTTACTGACTTGATTCCCCGGCTAGGTTTTAATCCGGCGACTGATGTACAGGTTTTGTGCCCCATGACGCGCGGGGTAATTGGTACTCGCAATCTTAACGGCGTGTTGCAACAGCTGATTAATCCGCCCAGTGCAGAAAAAGTGGAGATTAACAGGGGTGGAATTATTTTAAGAGTAGGCGATCGCGTTATCCAACAAATGAATGACTACAACCGCGAAGTGTTTAACGGTGACTTGGGGATTATCACTGATATTGATACTGAGGAACAAGAGGTGATGGTGCGGTACGGTGAACGTACTGTGGTTTATGATTACGCTGATTTGAACGAGATTGCCTTAGCGTGGAGCATCACTATTCATAAAAGCCAAGGCTCAGAGTATCCAGTGTTGATTCTGCCAATTTATATGCAGCATTATATGATGCTGTCCCGTAACCTGTTTTACACTGGGTTAACTCGTGCAAAGAAGTTGGCGATTGTTGTTGGTAGCAAAAAAGCGATTTCTTTGGCTGTGCGTTCTACTGATGACCAGCAGAGGTATACGCGATTGCGTTCTAGATTAGTTCAAGCACCAGGGCGTCCAACAGTTGCAGTTTAAGCTTGCATTTACCTGGCTATTTGCTTATATTTTAGATGATTATGTCCCCGTATAGGGATTGAAACATGGATACAGCAACAGTTAACCGATTAACTAAGTTAGCACCAAAAATTCAACAATTTATCGCCTTACACCCAGATGAACAAGCATGGCTTTATCCATTGCTGGGGAGGGCGGAAAAAAGAGCGATCGCTATCGTAGAATGTATACAGGGCAATTATCTAAGCTATAAGGAAATAGGCGAACAAACTGATACTCATCCAAATACAGTCAAACAGACTTTGTATGCTCTCTCAAATGGCGGCATCAATTTTAGGGTTGATAGCTCTAATAAGTGGATGACCCCGCAAGGGGGACGAAACCGGAAACTTACAAGAATAGAATAGTTCAGGAATATAATATGATTGATCAAGAAAAATTGTCAGAAAAAGCTTTAAAGATGGGCAGCTATGAGCTTTTAGAAGAGATTAATTACTGGAATGATTCCATTAATTACTGGAATCAAGTTTCTAATTACAATCCAAAGCTTGTGGAAGAGGCAGTTACTGATAATTTAGAGACAATAAAAGTATTTTCAAAAGAGTTGTGTAGAAAATTAGACTTGAATGGTCAAACCAGCTAGTAATTTAGATAACTTCAATCATTTCCAAAAATCACTCCAACTACTTCTTTGTAATACTAACTTGCCGGATGATATAACCCCGTATTTTTGTTAAATTCCCAACCCATACCCGATTTATCCTTGCCCTTACACCACGCTACAAAAAGCGGTGGGTGCAAATTAGTTCGCTGCTCGCGTATAGTTTCTACATTTACACCAAGTCTTGCAGCTAAACCTTCTTCTGTTAATG
>NZ_JADEXR010000118.1 GCF_015206995.1 aff. Roholtiella sp. LEGE 12411
ATGGGGAATGGGGGATGGGGGATGGGGCATGATAAAGAAGCTACCAATGCCCCATACTTCTCTACGAGAGGCTGCGCCAACGGCTTACCTCGGCTCCGGCTCCATCGAGCGACTTGTAGTGAGCTACCGTCGTCATAATATAATGTACGCATAATTACTTACGATAAAAATATTTTGTCATCCTGAATGAAACGTTGTGTAACGTTCGTGTAGCATATCGCACAAGAGATAAAATAACTTCATTAAACTTTTACAAGTACTTCCGGTTTAATACTGAATCATGGATTTCCAACTTAACGCTAAATTCATAAACATCTTATTGTGTCAAGATTCATTTAAATTCTTTTGCCATAAAGTATCAATCATTGGAAAAACGACCTGGCTCAGGCTTTTGAGATCTCCTTGAAATTTTTAGAAGAGATGCTGCGAAAAGTGTGTCATTTTTTGAATGCGATTCGGCTGAACGCAGCAAAGAACTTTTTTATAGACATTTTCCAAATGAGAACTAGAGTGGCTACACAGGTGCAGATATATAACCAGATTGCGATCGCATTGGGCGGAATCGTCGCTTTAATCGGTTTGGTAGTAATGATCGCATGGCATTTCCACCTGACTGCACTTGTGCAGCTGCTACCTGGTGCTGCACCTATGCGTTATAATACTGCCCTTGCTTTTCTACTTAGTGGGTTAGCACTGATAACGCTGGGATGCAAACAGCGAGGATTGGCAAGCGTGCTCAGCGTGATGGTTGGCGGATTGGGTCTGCTGATCCTAGCTCAGTACGCATTTGCAGTTGATTTTGGTATTGATCAACTGCTGATGCAGGATTACCTGACCAACAGCCTCTATCCACCTGGAAGTGGTTCAGCAACCATCGCTACAGATAGCAATCAACAATGGCTCATCAATATTAATCGTCCCCGGCCGGGTCGCCCCGCACCGAATACAGCTCTTGGCTTTGCTTTAGTCGGAATAGCATTGATGTTTGTGAATGTAACCTTGCGGAAAAACCGCCCCTCTCTGGCTGGTGGACTTTTAGCAGTTGGAGCGATCGCCCTCAGTAGTGTTGCGCTATTAGGTTACTTCAGTGGACTAGTAGCCGCTGATGATTGGGGGTATTTCACAGGAGTTGCCATTCATACAGCTTTCGGCTTGCTATTACTCGGTATTGGCATCCTGGTTTTAGCAGTAAACAGCCGTTGGAGTCGGAAGCGTCCCCGATGGTTGCCCTTACTACCTGGTTTGGGAATCTTTTTATTCAATCTATTTCTCTGGCAAGCCACAATTACTTGGGAACAAGTGAATTTGCTGATGCCAGTACAGTCATTTGCTACTTGCTATTCACTTCTGTCTCCTATTAGAAAAGTCGAAAGCGTAAATGGCATATTCTTTGCTTTATGCACAACTCTAGCCGTTCAATTTGCTGAGACTGCTCACCGATATGCGACCAAGTTAAAGCAGAGCAATCACCAACTCCAGCATCAGATTTTAGAACGCCAGCAGGTAGAAGCAGCGTTGAAACAAGCTTACGACGAGTTAGAAATTCGGGTGAGGAAACGCACCGCCAAACTGTATCAAACCAAACACCGACTTCGTAGCTTAATTGAGCAAGCGCCGTTCATCATTCAGCGCTTTGCCCCAGATGGTTCTTTACTGCATACCAATCCAATTTGGGAGCAAATTTGGGGAACAACACGAGACACTCTGAAAGAGTATAACTTGTTGGAAGACCCGCAAGTGCAAGAACTGGGGCATCTTTCAATGATTCAAAAGGCATTTGCTGGGGAGTCTGTAGCTTTGCCACCTGTTTTCTACAATCCTGCTATCAGTGGATGCAAAGGCCATGCTCTTTGGATTGAGTTATTCCTCTACCCAATCAAAGATGCAACTGACAACGTGCAAGAAGTTGTAGGAATTGCAAACAATATTACAGAGCGTAAGCAGGCAGAAGTAGTAGCACAGATCTCTCAGGAGCGCTTCTATCGAGCTATTCTTGATGCCCCAGTACCCATCATGCTCCACGCAGAAGATGGAGAAGTAATACAAATTAACCGAACTTGGAGCGAACTGACAGGCTATTCTCTCGAAGAAATTCCTACGATCGCTGCTTGGACTGAAAAAGCTCATGGTAAAAGACAAAAACTCGCCATAGCAGATATTGAACGGTTATATAAACTGAATTACCGTATCTATGAAGGTGAATATACCATTACCACTGCGGATGGTAAAACCCGTGTTTGGGTATTTAACTCTGCACCATTGGGGCGATCGCCTGATGGGAGACGTGTAGTAATTAGTACCGCCTTGGACGTGACCGAGCGCCAGCGGGCACAAGAAAGTCTGCGTGAGAGCGAGCAACGCTTGAGTATGGCAATTGAAGGAGCTGGAATGGCGACTTGGGATGTTGATCTATTAACTCAAAAGGCGCTGTGGTCGGCACAACACTTTAAACTCTTTGGGTATAAGCCAGTACCAAATGGTGAGGCGACACTAGAAATGTGGCATAGTCGTGTTCACCCAGATGACTTAGAGCAGGTGATGCAAGCATTAGAGCATGCTCAACATGAGCGCTTGCTATATTGCTCAGAGCATCGGATCATCCGGGTAGACAACGGACAGATCATCTGGGTAGCAGTATTTGGTCAGTTTCTCTATAACCAGAGGGGTCAGGGTGTGCGCTGTGTTGGTATTCTCTTTGATATTAGCAATCGCAAACAGGCAGAAGAAGCTTTACAACAGGCAAACGCCACCTTAGAAATCAAGGTAACAGAACGAACTGCTGAACTCGCTCAATCTAATTTTTACTTACAGGAAAGTGAAGCACGTTATCGCTCTGTAGTGAGCGCAGTGGCAGAAGGGATTATTTTACAAGACGGGGATGGAGTAATCCAAACCAGTAACGCCAATGCGGAGCGGATTCTCGGTTTATCCCTAGACCAAATGATGGGACAAACTTCCCTTGACCCCCGGTGGCGATCGGTTCATCAAGATGGTTCACCGTTTCCCCGTGAGCAACACCCAGCGATGGTAGCATTACGAACTGGAAAACCTATCAATAATGTAGTTATGGGAGTTCACAAGCCAGATGGTAGCTTAACCTGGATTTCAATTAATTCCCAACCTCTATTTCCAACTGACGGCTCTGTTGCTTGTGCAGTTGTTACCTCGTTTGCTGATATCACCGAACGCAAACGGGCAGAGGAACAAGTCCAGCTTTTGCAAACCTTAGCGCTAGCTATAGGAGAAGCAGAAGATTTTAATACTGCTTTAACCAGTATCCTGCAAACAATCTGTGAAACCAAAAGCTGGAACTATGGCGAAGCTTGGGTTCCTAATGCGAATGCAACTATTTTGCAGTGTAGCCCAGCTTGGTATAGCGATCGCAGCTCATCACCAAAACTCGATCAATTCCGAATAGAGAGTCAGAGAACCACCTTTGGAATCGGGTTAGGGCTACCAGGACGGGTGTGGGCATCCAAGCAACCAGAGTGGTGTGAGGATGTGTCACAATCAAAAACAGTTTATTTACGTTACCAAATTGCTTTGGCATCTGGCATCAAAGCCTGCTTAGGTATCCCTTTAATTGCTAATGATCAGCTGCTAGCAGTTCTCGTCTTTTTCAAGTTTGAATCCTGGCAAGATGACCCATATTTAATTCCAAATATTACAGCGATCGCAGCCCAATTAAGTTCTTTGCTACAACGCAAACGAGCCGAAGAAGCCCTTTTTCAAGAAAAAGAGTTAGCTCAAGTAACATTGCGATCAATTGGGGATGCAGTGATTACCACGGATGTCTTGGGTCAGGTACAATATCTCAATCCCATTGCCGAAACACTGACGGGCTGGAATCAAGCGGAAGCCCAAGGATTGCCCCTGACAGAAGTTTTTCGGGTTGTTAACGAAACCACTCGTGAGCCAGTGGCAAACCCAGTTGAACAAGCTTTACACAAAGGTTGTACAGTCAGTCTTGCCAACCATACCATCCTGATTGCTCGCAATGGGGATGAGTTTGCGATTGATGATTCCGCAGCTCCGATTCGTGCTAGCGACAATCAAGTAATTGGGGCAGTTATGGTATTTCATGATGTGTCTCACACCCGTAGCCTATCTCGGCAACTTACCTGGCAGGCTAGCCACGATGCTTTAACTGGACTGGTGAATCGTCACCAGTTTGAATATCAGATGGAGCAGGCTATCAATCAAGCCAAAATGCATAATCAACAACATGCTCTTTGCTATCTTGACTTAGACCAGTTCAAACTTGTCAATGATACCTGTGGTCATTTTGCCGGAGATGAACTCTTGCGTCAAGTTACAGCAGTGTTTCAAAGCCAAGTCCGTAAAACGGATATTTTAGCTCGTTTAGGTGGAGACGAATTTGGCTTACTGCTCAATCAATGCCCACTAGAGCAAGCACAGCAAATTGCTAATACTCTGCGCGACAAGGTTCAAGAGTTACGATTTGTCTGGCAAGGCAAACTTTTTACGGTTGGAGTCAGTATTGGATTAGTCATCATTGACGCATACAGTGAAAGCATCGCTAATGTCTTAAGTCTTGCAGATGCCGCTTGTTATGTAGCTAAAAATCGCGGGCGGAATCGGGTACATGCCTATCAAGCTGACGATCTCGATTTAGCAAGGCAACAGGGAGAAATGCAATGGGTGACGCGCCTAGCTCATGCTCTGGACGAGAATCGGTTTCGCCTCTATTACCAACCAATTGTTCCTGTTTCACAGACTGAATTGGGTGGGGAACATTATGAGGTACTACTGCGCTTGCTAGACGAAACTGGCAAAGTGGTGTCACCGATGGCATTTATTCCCGCAGCTGAACGTTACAATCTCATGCATCTAATTGATCGCTGGGTGATCCGCACTCTGTTTGCCACTCAAGGGGAGCACTACCGGAACACCTGGAGCCATTGTCAAGCAGTAGATAATTGCCAAAGTTATCTTTATGCCATCAATTTATCGGGTGCGAGCATCAATGATGATCAATTTATTGAATTTCTGTATGAGCAATTTGCTTTGCACCAAATCCCACCTCAAACGATCTGTTTTGAGATTACTGAAACTGTTGCCATTACTAACCTAAGTAAAGCTTCTCAATTCATCGGTGAATTAAGAAATATTGGCTGTCGTTTTGCTTTAGATGATTTCGGCAGTGGGATGTCCTCGTTTGCCTATCTTAAAAACTTGCCTGTAGATTTTTTGAAAATCGATGGCAGCTTTATTAAACACATTTTGGATAGTTCTATTGATTTGGCAGTGGTTGAAGCGATTAATCAAGTTGGGCAAGCGCTAGGGATTCAAACTATTGCAGAATTTGTGGAAAATGATGCCATTTTAGAAAAAATTAAAGCGCTTGGGGTGAATTATGCTCAAGGTTATGGCATTGCAAAACCCTGTCCTTTTGACTTAGTTGTTTATTAAAAAGCGTAGATCGATAGCTCACACTGCTATCCAGGCTTATGATCTAAACGGATTGCTTGTTCCAGCGCCGCCTTTTCTCTAGCTCTTTTGGCATAGGGCTGTAACCGGCTACGATCGCAAGCAGTTAAAATACTCAGGTTTTCTAAGCTAATACCTCGCATTAACATTTCTACGCACCAGGTTTGTTGTGCTTGGGCAATGGCTGGTGGTTGTCCTTGAGGAGTTAATAATCCCTCAGTCCATTTTTGCCAATGTACTTGAAGCTCTGATTCTGCAATTGGTTGAGCAGATCCGTTAACAAACATGGCGGGTTGACTATCTTTACGGCTTTTCAACCATTTGGTTAAAGGATTATTGGTGTAAGAACCATAGCGGTTCCCCAGAATCCACTGATTTACAGGTACTTGGCGGACAAATCCTGGGGTGGTGATTTGCAAGAAATGCCCTTGAGGATCATAGATTTGGTGCGATCGCTGCAAATTGACTATTTCTGTTACAGATAATCCAGCACCAAATAACACGTAAGCCAATGCATAATCTTGTACTCCTGACTTCCTGGCTTGTCGGAAAATTTCGTGGACTAAACCACCAGGTAAATCAGCTACTTCCCTACTAATAAAGCTTCCTGATAAGGATTCTATTGCTGATTCCGCGGAGAATGACATAGCGCCGTGTAAAAATAACTCCACTAAATTCTCCAAAAAATCATCTCGATCTTCCCAAAGTTCGTGAAATTCACTGGTAAATTCAATGACGGCATAGCCCAAAATCATCCCATTTAGCAAACTGGCTAATTTTTCTGCGGGTAAATACGTATTTAGGTGTCCTTGCTGGATTACAGTAGCTAAATACTGGGCTACATAGCGGTTTGCTTCTGTGACTCCTCTTCCTAAAGCGCGGCGATTTTCTGCGGGGAATTGGTCGGCTTCACCGACCACAGACCGGACAAACTCTGGTACTCGTTCTAATGCATGTAAGCTATCGCTTGCATAATCTTTGAGGGCTTGGTAGACATTCCCCGGAGGAGTTGCCCGACGTACCAATGACTCGCCTAAGTTTTTGAAGGCTGCGGATTCTTCCAAGACAGCTAAAAGCAGTCCATGTTTATTGCCAAAATTACGAAATAGTGTTACTTCATTAACTTCGGCTTTTTCCGCAATTTGGCGAGTTGTGGTGGAACTTACTCCCTGAGCCGTAAACAATTCAAGTGCGGCTTCAATCAAACGTTGACGAGTTGAAAGGGGTTGAGACGACATAAAGAAAATGCAAGTGACACTTGCATAAAAAAGAAAGAATTGGTAGCATAACAAATGTAAGTGATACTTGCTTTGCTTCACTGTAACAAACTAATATACAGAGCAGGTAAATCCCTGTAGGGTTGCACCCAGAAAAAAGCAAATCGCTTGATCATCCATAAACAGGAATTGTTATGACCGCAAATTTTCCGGCGTTCGCTGAAAGTGTTGGCGAAGCCATCGCCCCTGAGAGAGGAAATTCCCCTCGACTCAGATGGGTAAATGTGGTGTTTTTTACTGCATTTCATGCCTTAGCTCTCTTGGCTCCTTGGTTTTTCTCCTGGCCAGCATTAGGTTTGCTGCTGTTTCTTCATTGGTTGTTCGGGAGCATCGGCATTTGCCTGGGATATCATCGATTACTGAGCCATCGAAGTTTCCAGGTTCCCAAGTGGTTAGAGTATGCGATCGCCACCATTGGAGCTATTGCTCTCCAAGGAGGGCCCATTTTTTGGGTTGGTGGACACCGCCAGCATCACGCCCACACTGAAGATATCAACTTAGACCCCTACTCTGCTCAGCGGGGCTTTTGGTGGAGCCATATCCTCTGGATTTTCTACCCTCGTCCAGAGTTTTTTGACTATGAAGTTTATCAAAAATATGCCCCAGATCTAGCAAGACAACCTTTCTATCGCTGGCTAGATCGCTACTTCCTACTCCTACAAGTTCCCTTCGGGTTGCTACTGTATGCTTTAGGAGGGTGGTCTTTTGTAATCTATGGCATTTTTGTCAGATCAGTCTTACTCTGGCACTCCACGTGGTTTGTGAACTCTGCATCACATCTGTGGGGTTATCGCACCTTTGATGCTAATGACGGCGCTCGTAATCTTTGGTGGGTATCCCTGATGACCTATGGAGAAGGATGGCACAACAACCATCATACTTATCCCCATCTGGCCAAATCTGGATTGTTATGGTGGGAGATTGATATGACTTGGTGGAGTATCAAAGTATTGAAGACTTTGGGTTTAGCCAAAAAGGTTGTCTCGCATCCGCCTCAAGGCGCAGGGCAAAAATAAATTGCGATTGAACTATCATAGATTTTCTCTGCCGACGGCACAATTAGCAGTCGGCTTAGCAATTTGTAACAGAATGCTGTATTATTAGCGGTCTGCCCAACTCTGTTCATCAAGTAGAAAATACCATTGAGGAATAGAGAGGGTTGTTGCGTCAGTTTTTTGGATGTTTTTTTATTTGGAAGTCTCTAAGCTAAAGCTTACTTTTACAACAGCAGAATCCAGAAGCGATTTGGGCTACGTTGTAATTTGATTGCTGCATTCTACAACTAAGAACTTCAGCTTACCAATTCTGGTATTAGCAAACGCCTTAATCTATCACAAAATATTTTTGCAACAGTTCTAATGAATCCTTGCACAGGTACAAGCCAGAACAATTCTAGGACTAGCCCTTTCAAGGCATTGGGCATTGGGCATTGGGCATTGGGCATTGGGCATTGGGCATTGGGCATTGGGCGAATGGCAGGAAGAAAGATTCTGGAATTCCCCTGCCATCGGGTCTCAAGCTCCTCCATTTATGGATGGAGAACAACTTTCAATGTCTGTCGATACACGTAGCGCCATTGGATACTAAGTCCTGATTTCAAGCCTCTTCATTCATGGATGAGGTTTCTCCCCTGCCCCCTGCCTCTTATTGACACTGCAATACGAGCAAACCATTTGTAATTTACAGGACTTACGCAACTGGCATATTATTTTAAGTTCGTAGTAAGGATTTTAGTCCTTATTTTGAGGACTAAAGTCCTCATTACAAACAAAAAATTGAGATTTTTGTGACACTTGCGTAAGTCCTGATTTAATTGCGAATTGTTAGATCAAGCGTCCGGCAATTTCAGTGGACTTTTGAGGACAGAAGTGAAAACATGCTTAAATATTGAGTAATTTACTCAATCAAATTGTGCTGTATTTTTCTTTGTCTAGCGAAATATTACTAGTAACTATTTGTTAGTAGAAGCTCTCAGACTGGGATTGCTTAGCAATACCTGGTGACAACATCGGTATAATATTATATTTCTTCTTTCGACAGACCCCCAAATGAATCAAACCCAAAAAGCCGCTTTTAGGGAACTGGGTTTTTCTCGCCCCTATCTTGAATAGTGAATCGGTGTTCTAGCAGAGAAGACGCCAGGAAAGCCGAGAATTTCTAGAGTGTGCGTAACAACTAATGCGAATTGTTTTGTTCCCAGCGTTAGCGCTAGCGAAGAACGAGGAGCACTGGAAATTGTGAATTATTTGGTCAAGTTTTACGTCTAGACTCATCCGACAAACACAACCAAACAGGACTTGGAGAATCAACAACAATGGCAAATTCCGTTTTAAATCTATCTGACCTCAATGGCAGCAACGGCTTCGTGATTAACGGCATTAATCGAGATGACTTATCAGGCTTCTCCGTCAGCAATGCCGGGGATATCAACGGCGATGGCTTCGATGACCTGATTATCGGGGCATACCGTGCCTCCCCCAACGGTCAGGATAGTGCCGGGTCAAGCTACGTGGTGTTTGGCTTTGCAACTGCGGCTACCACAAACGAAGATACTGCTGTTAACATCCTTGCCCAAAATATTCTCCGTAGATATACAGATATAGATGGCGACACTTTTACTATCACTGACTTCACCAACCCCACTAACGGTACACTCACACTCAACGACAACGGCACTACAGACAACCGCAGCCATGACTTGTTCATCTACACTCCCAATGCCAACTACAACGGTACTGACAGTTTCGATTTCACTGTTAGCGATGACAAGGGCGGTGGCATTACCAGTACTTTTAAGCTCAACGTTAAGCCAGTCAATGATGCACCTCTAGCAGTTAATGATATTGTTACTACTGCTTTTAATACTGCCGTGAATATCAAAGCTAGTACTCTGCTAGCTAATGATACTGACGTTGATAGCAGTAACTTCAGCATTACTGGTGTGAATGGTGCAACCCAAGGTACTGCTGTGCTCAATGATAACGGCACTCAGGATAACTCAGCAGATGATTTCATCCTGTTTACCCCAACTGCTGGGTTTAGTGGCAATGCCAACTTCAACTACACCATTAGCGATGGTAGTCTGACTAGTACTGCTAGTGTTGCGATCGCAGTTAGTCCTAATACTACTGGCACATCGCGTAATCAGACTATTTTGGGCACTCCAGGCAATGACACCCTGACTGGTGATGCAGGTAACGATACCATCTCCGGTGATGCGGGTAACGACACTATCTCTGGTGGTGCGGGTAACGACACTATCTCCGGTGGTTCAGGTAATGACACCCTGACTGGTGATGCGGGTAACGATACTATCTCTGGTGGTTCAGGTAATGACACCATCTCCGGTAGTTCAGGTAATGATACCCTGACTGGTGATGCGGGTAACGACACTATCTCCGGTGGTTCAGGTAATGACACCCTAACTGGTGGTAGTGGCAATGACACCCTAACTGGTGGCAATGGTAACGAACTGTTGGTGGGTGGTATTGGTAAGGATACCTTAACTGGTGGCAATGGTTCCGATCAATTTCTGTTGGCTTCTAAAGAAGGTATTGATATCATTACCGACTTCCGTAAAGGTACGGACTTAATTGGATTGTCTGGGGGCTTCAGTTTTGCTCAACTGAGTTTTGCTGGTAACAATATTCTAGTTACTTCTACCCTTGAAATCTGGGCAACGCTGACGGGGATTAATACTACCACCTTAACTAGTTCTGATTTCACGAGCGTCTAATCTAGGACTTACGCATTGACAAGAAATACCAAATATGAGCTAAGCTGAAAAACCATATCTTTCGTAAGGGCACAGTAATGCTGTGCCCTTACAGCATGGTCTATTTGCGATCGCAGGATAATTAAGAAAAGCCTGAAACAACCTATTTTAGTTAATTCACATCACGATGCATTTGTACAGTGCGTAAGTTCTACAGAATTCCTATTTGATTTTTGAAAAAACTGCGTACACCTCTAACTTTGAATGCTAATTTGGAAAACTATAACTGATGATTAATACTCCAATATTAGCCAATGCCATACATTACTTACCCTAACGAAATTCGTGCTATTGTTGCCGAATATACCACAGCTAAAACCTTGTGGATAGATACAGAAGTCGCCGACTATAAAAGTCGTAATCCCAAACTGTCGCTGATTCAGGTGTTAGATGATCCTCAAGATATGAGTGGCGATCGCGTTTACCTTTTGGATGTCTTAGACCACCCTGATATCATAGCTGAGTTTATTGATCAAGTTATGGTAAATCCTAGCATTGAAAAAGTATTTCACAATGCCAGTTATGATCTGAAATTTCTCGGCAATAAGAAAGCGAAAAATATCACTTGCACTTTAGATACAGCAAAAAAAATTCCCTATTATCTATTGCCATTACCAAACTATCAACTCAAAACTCTAGCTACAGTACTTTGTAGCTTTAATAATATCGACAAACAAGAACAGCAAAGCGATTGGGGGAAACGACCTCTAACTGAAGAACAGATAGATTATGCTTATCTAGACTGTATTTATCTTGCTCAAGTACACTTGCACTTATTAAATTTACAAGCGAAAACTAGCCCCAATCCCGCAGCAGAAGACCTCACAATACTTGGTGCAAGATACATGCAAATTGAGGAGCAATGGAAGCTGTTAAATTCAGAATTTGAGCATTTGCAAGAGCGAATTAAAAAAGCTATGCAGGCTCAGAATGTACCTGAAACTTCTTATTGCAAACTAACTAGTTACGATCGCACCACTGTAAAAGTTACGTTTACAGAATTGGCAAGGTTAGCACAAACCCAAGACATTAATTTAGATTTTCCAATCACACTAACTCAAAAACTCCAAAAAGATTTAGGACAAAATTTAGAACAACTATCTGTAGATATTGATAAAACTACCGCTTGGCGGCTGACTCCTAAAACCCAGGAAAGAGATATTGAGGATGAGTAATGATGAAAACCCAAAATGAAATTATCAAACAGGGTTACGATGCCTTAATCAATTCTTTGGGAGTTGCCGATACTATTGGGTTTATTCAATATTTCAGTCCCGGTGAAGGAGACTACACCAAAGAACGTCACAGATGGGGCAAGCCACGAAGTTTCAATGCGTCCTTATATAAATCCCCTAATTTTAATTATGGGGATTCCCCTGTTGCCTGTTGCCCGTTAAGAGTTCCCTTTTAATAAATTATTATAAGAACGGCAGGCTGAAAACCCTTGAGGAACAGGCGCACCGCGCCGTATTACGTACTTCAGGCAAGGGAAGCCGCCTGAGAAGGCTTTAGCCTTCCGTGAGGTTATGTTTTTGTGGTTCCGGTAAAGTATCTATTAAGTCTTCAATAATTTGAGTTATTGTTTTATCTTTTTCCACTGCTAATAAGCGTAGTTTATTAATTCTACGTTCTGTTATACGTATATGTAAATCTTTCTTTACCATAACTTACACACGATGCGAACACATTTAGGTTAGCATATAGAAAGTTAAATAAAATAAGGAGGTGATTAAGTAGTGTTGGTACTAGAGTACAAAGTTAAAGGTAAGCGACAGCAATATCAAGCGATTGATGAAGCTATTAAGACTACTCAATTTATTAGAAATAAAGCTATCAGATATTGGATGGATGCTCCTATAGAAGTAAAAGTGAATCAAATTGCTTTGAATAATTACTCTACAGCACTACGTAAAGAGTTCATGTTTGTAGAACAGTTAAATTCAATGGCTTGTCAATCTGCTACCGAAAGAGCTTGGTCAGCTATTAATAGGTTCTATTCAAACTGTAAATCCCAGAAGTCAGGCAAAAAAGGCTTTCCCAGATTTCAAAAAGATTGTCGTTCGGCTGAATATAAGACATCAGGATGGAAGTTACATCCAACTAAAAGACGCATTACTTTTACTGATAAAAAAGGGATTGGTGAATTAAAGCTTTTAGGGAAATGGGACTTGCAAACATACAATGTTAAAGATATTAAGCGGATACGTTTAATTCGTCGTGCTGATGGCTATTACGCTCAGTTTTGTATTGGTGTTGATCTTAAAGACATTCAACCTCAAACAGATGCCGAGATCGGCTTAGATGTTGGGATTGAAAGTTTCTATTCTGACAGCAACGGATATCACCAACCCAATCCCAAGTTTTTGAGGAAAGCTGAATCAAAAATCAAGCATTCTCAAAGACGCATTTACAAAAAAGTGAAAGGTTCTAGCGGTAGAAGAAAAGCTAGAAAACTTTACGCCAAAAAACACTTAAAAGTAAGTAGGCAACGTATAGAACATGCTAAGAGAGTAGCGCGTTGCGTAGTCAAATCTAACGATTTAGTAGCCTACGAAGATTTAAGAGTTTCTAATATGGTTAAAAATCATTGTTTAGCAAAATCAATTAGTGACGCTAGTTGGTATTTGTTCCGACAATGGATAGAATATTTCGCACTCAAGTTTGACAAAATAGCTGTAGCTGTACCACCTCATTACACGTCTCAAAAGTGTAGTAGCTGCGGTGTAATTGTCAAAAAATCTCTATCAACCCGCACCCATAAATGTAGTTGCGGATGCGATTTGCATAGAGATGTTAACGCTGCGGTGAATATTCTAAATCTTGCAAAACAAGCTAGGGACGGGCAGTCCCGAAGTAACGCTAATGGACTAGTAACCTCTACGCTACTTGGTGAGTCAGTTGGCGGTGTCGGTTTCCGTCCCGCCAAACTGACGAACCCGTAAGGGCGAAAACCTGGTAGAGCAAGTAACTAGGTTGAAGTTAGAATCCCCGTGTCTTTAGACCGGGGAGTGTCAACAGAACTTATCTAGAAAAAACTTAAAATATTGAATAGCTGGAGTTAAATATTGTAAATTTGCTTCATTGTGGGGAGACTTATGATTGGTAATAATTTAATTTAGGTGTCATGGTGGTGTGTAGCAACTTATGAAACGGCGCTTATTTCAGCAAAAGCGAATAAGAGTAAGCAGAGCATTTACCATAGCTATTTTTGCTACATTAAGCGCTATTATGGGCGTTTCTTGTAGTAGAAACAAAGATGTATTGGTAACAGAAATAGGAGTTACTTCTCCTAGTCGTCCAGCTAAAACATCTAAAGCTGGGGAATTTTATATTCAGGGCCAGAATCAACATGCTAAAGGTGACTCCCAAGAGGCGATCGCTTCTTATAGCCAAGCAATTAGCCTGAATCCTCAATATGGAGAGGCTTACAATAGTCGGGGGCTAGCCTACTTTGATTTGGGAGACAAACAGAAAGCGATCGCAGATTACAATGAAGCCATTCGCATGGCTCCCGACAACGCCCAAGCCTACAATAACCGGGGGAATGCTCACGCCTCTCTAGGAGACAACAAAGCAGCGATCGCAGATTATAACCAAGCCATTCGCCTGGCTCCCAACTATGCCGAAGCCTACAATAATCGGGGGAATGCTCGCGCCGCCCAGAAAGACCAAAGAGGGGCGCTAGATGATTATGATCAAGCTATTCGCCTCGACCAAAAATATGTCATTGCCTATAATAATCGGGGAAATGCCCGCGCTGCCAATGGAAATCCACAGGGAGCGATCGCAGATTACAATGAAGCCATTCGCCTCAATCCCAACTTTGCCCCTGCTTACAATAACCGAGGAAACGCCCGTGCCGCCAATGGAGATAAACCGGGTGCGCTCAAGGACTTACAACAAGCCGCAGCTATCTTTAAAACACAAGGTAACAACGACTTGTATCAACAAGTGATGAATAACATTCAAGAACTTCAGTAGTGAAAACGCCGAGAAACGCAGATTTATCCTCCTTTGCGTACCTTTGCGCTTCCCTCAGCGTACCTTTGCGTTGGTTAATACACCCTATTATTCAATACCCGGACTACGGAGATCTTCCACCAAAGCCTGAATATGTGCTGGAGGAGGTGGAGTTAAGCGAGAAACTACCAGAGTCACCACTAAGTTAATAATCATACCCAAAGTCCCAATTCCTTCAGGAGAAACCCCAAAAAACCAGGGTTCCATACCCCCAAACTTGACGCCGACAATGTAAGTGATTGTAAAAATTAAACCCGTTAACATGCCGGCGATCGCCCCTTCGGAATTGGTGCGCTTATCGAAAATCCCCAAGAAAATCACCGGGAAGAAGCTAGCAGCAGCTAAACCAAAAGCAAAAGCCACCACCTCACTCACAAATCCCGGCGGATTTACCCCAAAGTATCCCGCAAGGACTAGGGACAGTCCTACCATGATCCGCCCAACAAATACCCGTTTTTGTTCTGAGGCTGTTGAATCCACTATTCGGTAGTAGATATCGTGGGCGATGGAACTAGAAATTACCAGCAACAACCCAGATGCTGTAGACAAAGCAGCTGCTAGCCCACCAGCTGCTACCAAGCCAACCACCCAAGGCGCAAGTTTAGCCACCTCTGGAGTGGAAAGCACAATAATATCTCGGTCAATTTTAATTTCGTTGGTGTCTTTATTTGGAGTTAATTGGAGACGCCCATCTTTATTTTTATCCTCGAACGCCAGCAGTCCAGTTTTTTCCCATTTGGTTGCCCAGTCTAGCTGCTGCACTTCTGCGATTGTATGATTGTGCAGGGAATCTATCAAGTTATAGCGAGCAAACATTGATAGAGCTGGAGCAGTTGTATAAAGAATGGCAATAAATAACAATGCCCAACCAGCAGAGAAGCGAGCCGCACGCACACTTGGTACTGTGTAAAACCGAACAATAATATGAGGCAAGCCAGCAGTGCCTACCATCAGAGCAATGGTAGTGAACAGCACATCTAACATCGACTTGTTTACAAATGGCTGAGTATACTCTTTAAATCCCAAGTCCAGCTGAATTTGATTAAGCTTGTCAGCAACATTACTAAAGGTAAATGCTAGTTGAGGAACAGGATTCCCTGTGAGTAACCAGGCGATCGCAATAGCCGGAATCAGGTAAGCAAAAATTAACACACAATACTGTGCTACTTGCGTCCAAGTGATGCCTTTCATACCACCCAATACCGCAAAAAAGCCCACGATCACCATACCGATGATCACACCTGTATTAATATCTACTTGGAGGAAGCGGCTGAAAACAATGCCCACGCCCCGCATTTGTCCAGCTACGTAGGTGAGGGAGATAAAAATAGCTGCAACTACCGCCACCAAGCGAGCAGTGTTTGAGTAGTAGCGATCGCCTACAAAATCTGGCACTGTATACTTACCAAATTTCCGCAAGTATGGAGCCAGCAATAACGCTAGCAGTACATAGCCGCCAGTCCAGCCCATCAGATAAATAGAACCGTCATAGCCCAAAAAAGAAATCAGCCCCGCCATCGAAATAAACGAAGCTGCGGACATCCAGTCGGCGGCGGTGGCTGCACCATTAGCAATTGAGGGTATTCCCTGACCGGCTATAAAGAAGTCTTTAGTATTTTCAACTCGTGATTGCCAACCAATGTAAATGTAGACGAGGAAGGAAAGACCAACTAATACAATAGTCCAAATTTCAACTGACACGGTTTTCCCTCACTTCTTGATATTATATTTGCGGTCTAGCTTGTCCATTTGGAAGGCATAAATGAAAATTAATGCCACAAATATTAATATTGATCCTTGTTGCGCCATCCAAAAGCCAAAAGGTACGCCAAAAAAACGGATCGCATTCAATTGTTGAACCAACAAAATACTGAAAACTAGGGAAACTAGTGCCCAGACAATTAAAAGATTACGAATTAAAGCAGTGTTAGCACGCCAATAAGAGCGGCGCTGATGTTCATCCATTGTTGTTCATCGTCGTCAGTGCATCAAAAATAATACCAAGAAGCCGATATTATACTGTTTAATATGTGTTAATTCTTTAATTTTTTACTAAATAGTATTTATTGTTAAAGTAATAAACTTTACTAAGTAAGGAGAAATTATCAAAGCGATCGCAGTTCCACACTTTCAGCTTGAGCAATTCAAAAGCTTTTTTACTACTAATTTTTGACTTGTAAGGACTTCACATTTATTTTACCGTCACTTACAATCGTGTAATTATTAAAGGTATCTAGGTCATTTACTAGCAAACCTACAACTTCAAGAATAGGGGTTTGGTCTTCGACTTTGGCAAGTTTGACTTTACGTTTAACAAGCATATTGATAGTTGCAGTGTTGCGATTAAACTCAAACTCGCCCATACCAACATACTCGGCATTATCTATATGTTATGTTCACAGCCAAGGCTGAATTAGTTCACCATTTTGGTTTCTAACACCTTTAACTCGCTTAATACTTGTTCTTTGATATGGGAATCATAATTTCAGGACTTACGCAAGTGTCATATTTTTAACGCCAGAGGTTGCCCAGAGTCAAAGGTCAAAAGTCCAAAAAACCTTGATTCTTGAACGCCACTTACTTCAAGTCGGCAGAGCCGCCCAACGCAGTGGCTCCCCTTGAATCTTATACCAGAAGCCTTGTGTGCCAGTTGCGTAAGTCCTAAATTTGACACTCAGGGCGGTTTAAGTTCCCGGTTTGAAATAATCGAGGAGGCGATCGCCTGAATCTGCGCGAATTAATGCCACAATCACCTCAGGTAAAGCGGCTAAACTGGGGTAAACCAAATAGCGCGGTTCCCACCGGGGGCGAAACTTTTCTTTGTAAGAGTGCAGTCCCTTGAAGTTGTAAAAACGATTCAAATGCTCGTAAAGATAGCCCAACACTTTCTCTAAGCTGCGTGATTCTGGGTTGTCCCCAACTCCAGCCAAAGCAGAAAGACCAAAATTAAAGCTGTCATAGCCGTGCTCTTTAAAGTGTTGGAGCATGGAAATAAATAAAAAGTCCATCGTACCGTTCTCAATAGCCGGGCGGTGTCGCATCATATCGATAGTGACTTCATTAAGCTGGTACTCCCGGACAATATTGGCAAATGCGCCGATTTTTCCTTCGGGATTACGCACCACAGCAATCTCGCACTCTCGCAAGTAAGCTTGATCAAACCAGCCCAAAGAAAAGTGTTTTTCTGAACCTTGTACCATCTTCAGCCATTCATCGCTTACAGGTTTGAGCTGGTGTAACAAATCATCGGCGATCGGTGGTTGGTAAAAGTTGATTTGGTATCCTAGTTTAGTTAAACGATTAATTGAGGGTCTAAAGTTTTTACCAGCTTTACCTTGTAACGTAAAAGTTTTCAGGTCAATGATAGCTTCTTCCCCAATCTTCAGAACTTTAAACCCCAGGGACTTGTATAGGTCAATATCATCAGGCAAAGTTTGGTAAAAGCCAGGATACCAATCATTACGCTGGCAAAACTGCAAAAATGCAATAATCGTCTCTTTGCGGTCTTCAATGGGCCCTATGGGATCTCCTAAAGCGATCGCTAACGAACTACGTGAGTATAATTATCATGATATTCTCAACTCTCTAGCTGCTATTCCTAAAAGTCGCTTAAGTTTGGCAATTGGGCTGACAGTTTTGGGTTATCTGATGATGATTGGGTACGATATCTTGGGTTTTAGCTACATCAATCGTTCTCTGACTTGGAACAAGATTGCTTTAACTAACTTTATTAGTTCTGCATTTAGCAACACTATAGGTTTTGCCTTGCTGACTGGTAGTGCTATCCGTTATCGATTTTACACAAGTTGGGGAGTGTCAAAACTAGCGATCGCTCAAGTAATTGCTTTCGTTAATTTTACTTTTTGGCTGGGGATGTTTGCTATTGCTAAACCACGTCTATCTTGAAACCCGTAGTTTTTCCTCATCTTCTTCAAGGTGATTTTTCACCCACAAGCGATCGCAAATTTCAAAAGGACGGGAATTAATATCTTGTTCAAAGAAATGAACCCGTTC
>NZ_JADEXR010000119.1 GCF_015206995.1 aff. Roholtiella sp. LEGE 12411
GGCATGGGGCATGGGGCATGGGGAAGAAGTAATAATGCGATCGCCAACTTTTCTTTGAGGACTTTCTCAACTTGGGCGATCGCAATTTTAAAACAGTCTGATAGTTTATATTGTGTACTAGCAAAACTAACAACTGTTTATTTGGGATACCCAATAACAAGGTTCTTGCAAGTAAGCCGTGAGAAAATTATTTTATCAGCCTATATTCTTCTACATGACCCTCATAAACAAACCAAGTTGATATGGGTTTACCACCCTCCCTAGGCTGAAGTTCTCTATTGAAAGTCACTTTCCAGTGATTGCCACCATAATAATTCGGACTTTTAGGATCGCTAGAACCACGATCAACAGCCGATACAAAAAATAACTCACCTGCTTTAGCTACATACGTTGGATCGGATTTTAATAGCTTGTCTACCTGTTGAGGTTTTGTCTTAAAAGTAGTATCGCCAACATTTTCCTTTATCCTTAAAATACTTGACATGGGTGTACCTGCTGTGATTTTATTTCCAATACTTACAACTCAAATTATTATTTTTCAGAATTTTGTAACCGTAGCCAAAGCTAAATATATCACATATATGATCAATTCATAGTAATTTATAGTACTATTTTGTTCTACGTAAATTGTAGAAGCCACACAAGTACTCATAGGATTTCGTTTATTATCATTTAAAATTTTTAGACATTATTAATGTTAAAAGTAATCAAGACAACAAGTGCGATCGCTGTCTATTTTTATCTTTAAAATAACCTACTAAGCTATTACGCAAATGAAAAACTCCATCCCGCAAGTGGCGTGGAGTTTTTGGGCATGGACAATGGAGAATGGAAAAGAAGCTACCAATGCCCAATGCGGCGGGGCGACTATCTCTCTACAGACACCTGGGGATGGAGTTTCCCGTCGCTTTCAAAAAACTTGCATATTATGAGCATTTAGGCTTTCAAAAGTCACGCATTCCAGAGTCCAGAATTGCTATTGACTCTTGACTCTTGACTCTTAACAACCCTCACGAGTCAATATGCAAAGTTTCAGGTGTTTTAGCTTAACATTTATCTTGATTTTTTATTTGATGCAATCCTTGAGCCATTTCTATCAGTTGTTTAGTAGTTTTTTGGCGGTTGACCATTAACCGAGGAATTCTATAGTAATTTTTCAAGCAACCATAATTTAGGATTTGGTCATTATATAAATAACTAGATAAATAATATTTAGATACATAGTAGTTGACTTTTTTAGTATAAGCTCCATAAGGATATGCAAAATGTGATGCCACTTTTTGTTCTACGTCTAAATCTTGTGTACATTTTCTCAATTCAGTCCTGGCTTGCAAGAGTTCATTAACTAACTGATGACGAGGAAGGTTGGTTAAATTTTTATGATTCATCCCATGAGATTGAATATCATAAAACCCTTTTTTAAATCCTTCTCTCAACTCCTGGCATCCTAAATGAGTTGAATTGGCATTTTTCTGACTAGTCAAAGTTCCGGGATTTATAAATAAAACAACTTTTGCTTTTTTCCCATATTTTTTTTCAAGTTTATACAAAATGGGTAGTAGATTTGTGTGTATTGTTTTGTATCCATCATCAAATGAAATCATAATAGGTTTTTTATTTCGATATTCAGGAGAAATTTCTTGAGATTTTTTTAAGAAAAAATTATATAAATCTTGAGTACTCAAAAACCAGTAATCATGAATAATTAAATACTCTATAAGTTTCTCTAAATCTTCTCGTGGATAGTTCACCTCTCCTTGATACGGGCGTCGAGTAGAAGCTTTAGTATCGATGATTCCATGAAATCCCAAAATAGGAATTATGGGTTCAGTACTTCCAAAATTTAGAATAGTAAAAAACATGACGAAGACCAAAGCCAAGCTGAGAGGAAAGGTCTTAGTTTTTTGAGCGTTAAAGAAGTGATTGTCATTTTTACTAGTCATTTTTTATACTGGTTTTTTATGAATTTGCATAGTAAAAGCAACCTCCGCTCAGGCTTTCAAAAACAGAGGCACAGAGAGTAACAAGAAACTTATCGGCTTGGCAGTTATAATCTAATTCATACAAGAAGTCTACTTTCTAAATATCAAGTTGCAATTTGTTCTATGTGACTGATACGGTGGGTAGCATTCAGTAGTTTTGAGTTCCAAGTACCGTTAGCATAGCCCGTACTGAGTGATGACTCGATTTATTGTACTCATGAGTAGAGAGGGAAATTAGGTGAGTCAATCTTCTTTAAATCGTAGATTAACCCAAATTTTGGGTATCCTGCTTGGTATTGGTATAGCTGTTTGGGTACTGAGAGGGTTCGGTATTCTAAGTTTTATGCCAGGTGGAATTATTTGGCTATTAATACTAGCAGCGATCGCTGTAGGAATTATTAGTTATGCCCAAAGAACATGGTGGCGGTTTTAAAAGTTAATAGTTATTAATGCACACAATTCACTAGAGGGAAGGAAAATGACAACTCATGTATGTAGCGTCTGCGGTTATGTATATGATCCACAAGAGGGTGATCCAGATAACGACATAGCACCGGGAACAGCCTTTGAAAGCTTAGCAGATGATTGGGAATGTCCAGTTTGTGGCGCGGATAAAGAAGAATTTGAACCAAATGAGTGAAGATAACGGCTAGCCTAGAAGGTAGGTGCTAGAGAAGAGATATTTTTGAAATTGTTGCCGTTAAAAATTGTAGTTATTGGTGGTGGAGCAGCGGGATTTTTTAGTGCGATCGCTTGTGCTAAAGTCAATCCTCAAGCTCAAGTTACTTTACTCGAAGCCAGTCGCCAACCACTGGCGAAAGTTCGGATTTCTGGAGGGGGACGCTGCAATGTCACCCACGCTTGCTTTGAACCAGAGGCGTTAGTGCAAAATTACCCTAGAGGCGGAAAAGCTTTGCGGGGGGCGTTCACTCGCTTTCAAGCTAGAGATACAATATCTTGGTTCGCGATTCACGGAGTACCACTGAAAACTGAAACTGATGGTCGGATGTTTCCGATTACAGATAATTCAGAAACTGTTGTAAACTGCCTGATGAAAGCTGCTGTTGCATCTGGGGTTGAACTTCGCATTGGTACACTTGTTAGCTCACTCAAACGACTTCCGTCCGCGGTAGGAAAACAAGAGGGGTTTGAAATCCTCCTGAAGTCGGGAGAGACAATCAAATGCGATCGCCTACTTCTTGCTACTGGTAGCAGCCTTATAGGTTATAAAATAGCCAGAGAGCTAGGTCATCAAATTGAACCGCCCGTACCTTCGTTATTTACCTTCAACATTGCCGATCAAAAGCTGAGGACGTTGGCTGGAGTTAGTGTTAACTCTGTGCAGTTGCGATTATCTGGTAGCGGAAACTCCCAATTAGAACAAACTGGCCCATTGCTGATTACTCACTGGGGTTTGAGTGGCCCAGCAGTTCTTAAACTTTCGGCTTGGGGTGCAAGAATCTTACACGACAGCCACTATCAAGGGACATTATCGATCAATTGGCTGCCTTCTTTATCGCAAGAACAAGTGCGACAACAAATCTTAGCAGTCAAAACTGAATGGGCAAAAAAAGCGATCGCATTACATCGTGGCGCTGAACTACCTCATCGTCTTTGGCAATATATCATTGCTCGTGCAGGTATCACCACAGAAGACCGCTGGGCGGGATTATCTCACAAAACATTAAATCAGCTGGTGCAAGAACTGACTCAGGGACAATACTTAATCAACGGTAAGGGAGCTTTTAAAGAAGAATTCGTTACCTGTGGTGGCGTTAATCTTAAAGAAGTTAACTTCAAGACGATGGAAAGTAGATTAGTTCCTGGCCTTTACTTTGCCGGGGAAATATTAGATATTGATGGCGTCACAGGTGGATTTAACTTTCAAAGTGCTTGGACAACAGCTTATTTAGGTGGTAACGCCATGGGAATTAGTAATTAAAGAAAAACCCCCAGAATAACGGAAAATAATCCTGACAAAAAGCGACAATTATCTTGCCTTTGTAGATTATTTCTGAACATAAAGATAATGAAATTTAGCGAAATTTTAAGTCAATTGGGCGACGTCGCCACCATCAATAGCCTGACCACAAACCCAGACCATGACCCAGAAATCACAGGGATAACAGCCCTTGATGAGTCTACTAACGGCACTCTCAGCTACGTTGAGGGGGCTAAATTTGCGTCTTTTGTCAGCAAAACAAACGCTAGTGCTTTAATTTTACCTAAAGACGAAAAATTACAGATGCAAGCCCAGGAACGGGGTATCGTCTGGATAGCAACTCCAGATCCGCGACTGTTGTTTGCTAAAGCGATCGCTCTTTTTTACCAACCATATCGCCCAAAACCAGAAATTCATCCCACTGCTGTGATTGACTCTACAACAAAAATTGGTAGCAATGTTTACATTGGCCCTCATGTTGTGATTCAGCCAGGGGTAGTAATTGGTAATGGTGTAATCATTCATCCGAATGTGGTGATTTATCCAGATGCCAAAATAGGCGATCGCACCACCTTACACGCCAACTGTACCATCCACGAACGTACCCGCATTGGTGCAGACTGCGTAATTCACAGTGGTGCTGTTATCGGTGCAGAAGGCTTTGGCTTTGTTCCCATAAGCACAGGTTGGTTCAAAATGCAACAATCCGGCTATACCGTCTTAGAAGATAATGTAGAAGTTGGCTCCAACAGCGCCATAGACCGCCCAGCCGTTGGCGAAACACGGGTAGGTCGTAGTACAGTAATTGACAACTTAGTACAAATAGGACACGGTTGCCAAATAGGTTTTGGCTGTGCGATCGCAGGTCAGGCGGCGATGGCGGGAGGCGCGAAACTAGGAAATCGGGTGATCTTAGCTGGACAGGTAGGAATATCCAATCAAGTGAAAATGGGCGATGGGGCGATCGCATCCGCTAAAGCTGGAATTCACAGTGATGTTGCACCAGGAGAAGTTGTCTCTGGTATGCCCGCAATTTCACATAAACTGTATTTAAAGGTATGTGCTATTTCCAACCGACTACCGGAAATGTATGAATCGCTCAAACAATTGCAACGCCAATTAGGGCAAAAATGAAGAGTTGGTCAAGAGTCAAGAGTCAAGAGTCAAGAGTCAAGAGCTAAACTCTTTTAACCGTTGCCCATTGCCCGTTGCCCGTTGCCCGTTGCCCGTTGCCCGTTGCCCGTTGCCCGTTGCCCATTGCCCATTGCCCATTGCCCATTGCCCATTGCCCATTGCCCATTGCCCATTGCCCATTGCCCCTTGCCCGTTGCCCATTGCCCCTTGCCTAAAAACCCAATTTCTCCAACACCGACTGAGTAGAAACAACATGGCGTCCTAAACCCAGTTCTTTTGGGCTAACCCCAACCGCCAAAGCAATCAACTGGGGCAAATGCAATACAGGTAAACCTAGCTTTTGCCCGATCACCTTTTCCACTTCTGGCTGGCGAGAATCTAAATTTAGATGACACAAAGGACAAGGAGTGACTATACAATCAGCGCCAGATGCTAAGGCATCTTGAATATGCATTCCCGCCATCTGAAAAGATTGGGTAGTGGCATAGCTAGAAAGGGGCCAACCACAACATTGTGTACGACCTCGATAATAAATTGGTGTTGCACCCACAGCCCGAAACACATTTTCCATGGCTTCGGGTTGGAAAGGATCATCGTAAGGCATGGACTTTTGGGCGCGTAGAAGATAACAACCATAAAAAGCCGCACATTTGAGTCCAGTTAACTTCCGGGTGACACGTTTGGTAATTTCCTCCAAACCATAATCTGTCACTAAAGCATAAAGGAGATGTTTGACTTCTGTACTGCCATGGTAAGGCGAACAACCTTCTTTTTGCAGCAAGCCATTAACCTGTTGAATGTAGGCAGAGTTGCTTGTTTGGCATTCTTTCAGGCGTTCATTGACATGACCAATTACACCCTGACAGGTGCTGCAATGGGTAAGTAAAGGCAAACTTAATTCTTCTGCTAAGGCAATATTCCTAGCGTTGACCGTATCTTCAAGCAATTGAGAATCTTCTTTAAAAGTTCCCGAACCACAACAAGCAGCTTTTTTCAATTCAACCAGTTCGATACCTAGTGCTTGGGTGAGGGCTTGTGTTGACTGGTAAAGCTCCCGACAGGCCCCTTGGGCAACACATCCTGGAAAGTAAGCGTACTTAAGTGTTTGAGATAGCATATAAGTATATCTGGGTTAAGGTAATAGTGACTTTTCTGTAGGAAAACTCTTTGGTAGTATGCGGGCGATCGCGCTTTCCGATAAGATGTATATGCTCAAAACAATATCGCCCATAAAGAGCATAATTATAGCAACCAGGTAAGGACTTTATATCTTATGAGCCAAGCAGAAATTCTTGAAAGAGTTAAGGAAGTAATCGTCGAGCAACTGGAAGTGGAGCCTGATGCTGTTGTTCCAGATGCTAAATTTACCGATGATCTACATGCAGACTCTCTGGATCTTGTTGAATTAGTAATGGCTTTGGAAGAAGAATTTGAACTTGAAATTCCCGATGAAGCCGCCGAAAAGATTTTATCGGTTCAAGACGCAGTAGACTACATTAACAACAAAGTTACCGCATCAGCTTAAAAAAGTTTTGAGTCCCGAATACTGAGAATTAAACCGCCTAGTTCGGGAAAACCCTCTGTTTTCTATTCTGCAAAACAGCCGCTCTCTGGGTGTTTACAAGTAGGGAACCAAACGGCAGTTACTACAACTCTTAAAGACCAGAGCTAAAGTACTGCCTTCCCATAAAACTGGATCTTCAAGTCAGGAAAATCTTTTGGCCGCTCATGGAAAGCCACTGCGGTGAAAAGTTAGCCAGGTAGTTCGTTAAAAAGCCAGTCGCGTGGGCTAAGAGAAGAAAAGTCTGTAGCTTGCTCGCCGTAGGGTGTGCCGGCTTCTGAAAATCAGAACTTCTCCCCTTGGGAGACGCCAAAGGCGAAGGGAGTTCCCAACTTCTATTTGCAGCGCTGGCTCCTCATACTCACGAGACTAGCCAACAAAACGCCTCTTTAGGAATTAAAACTCAGCACTATTTATTTTTTCTGACTGCTGCTTTTTCGCCACCATTAACTGAATCATGACAGATTATAAACGTAAACGCGTTGTTGTAACTGGTGTTGGCGCGATTACACCTATTGGTAACACACCAACAGAATATTGGGAAGGATTGTTGAGTGGACGTAATGGCATAGACTACATCACTGCTTTTGATGCGTCTCACCATGATTGCCGCATTGCTGGTGAGGTGAAAAACTTTGATCCATACGATTACTTGGAGCGCAAAGAAGCCAAGCGCATGGATCGGTTTGCCCAATTTGGGGTTGCAGCGGCAAAACAGGCTATCTCCAACGCGCAGTTAGTGATTGATGACCTGAATGCAGAACAGGTAGGTGTCATGATTGGTTCTGGCATTGGCGGTCTTAAGGTATTGGAAGACCAGCAAACTATCTACCTCAACCGTGGGCCCGATCGCTGTAGTCCATTCATGATACCAATGATGATCGCCAATATGGCAGCAGGATTAACAGCAATTCATACCGGTGCTAAAGGCCCAAATTCTTGCCCTGTAACTGCTTGCGCTGCTGGCTCCAACGCCATAGGGGATGCTTTTCGCCTGATTCAAAGAGGATATGCCCAGGCGATGATTTGCGGGGGAACAGAGGCGGCTGTTACACCATTGTCGGTAGCTGGGTTTGCAGCAGCCCGGGCACTCTCGACTCGTAATGATGACCCTACTCACGCTTGCCGTCCCTTTGATCGCGATCGCGATGGATTTATCCTAGGTGAAGGTGCAGGAATCTTAATTCTCGAAGAACTGCAATACGCCCTCAGTCGAGGTGCTCATATTTATGCCGAAATGATCGGTTATGGTATGACCTGTGATGCTTACCATATAACCTCTCCGATTCCAGGTGGATTAGGAGCCGCCAGAGCCATAGAATTGGTACTCAAGGACGCAGAACTAACTCCGCAGATGGTAAGTTATATCAATGCCCACGGTACTAGTACTGCGGCTAATGATACAAATGAAACCGCCGCAATTAAAAAAGCTTTGGGAGAACATGCTTATAAGGTGCCAATCAGCTCCACAAAATCGATGACAGGTCATCTGTTAGGCGGTTCTGGAGGTATTGAAGCAGTCGCAACAGTACTAGCGATCGCTAATGACAAAATTCCACCAACAATCAATTTAGAAAATCCCGATACAGAGTGTGACTTAGATTACGTACCCAACTCTAGCCGCGCTCAAAAAGTCGAAGTAGCATTATCCAACTCTTTTGGGTTTGGCGGTCATAATGTCACACTAGCCTTTAAGAAATACCTCTAAAATTCTCAATTTTGCTGCTGGTCGGCTCTACTGTAGTGTCGGTGTGAAAAGTATCATAGATATCATTCAAATCGGAGCTAAGGGTTCAGCATGACCCAATTATCAGCTTGATTTATCACCAGAAACTCAGGACATCCCGCTTGTAGATCGACAATCGGGAATGGGATGATGAAGATACTGTAGGGGAATTTTAATCAGTGTTCAGTAACCAGGTTTATGGAGGGGGATCGAACCCGCCAAATCAAGGAAACCAGGAGTTGGTGAGGGACTTGAAACCCAATGCATAAAACTGACAACTGTTAACCGTTAAAAATTACCCCAGCAAGAGAGAGAAGCTCGAAGAGTGCCAACCCGTCGTTAAAAACAATCTTATTATGGCTGTTGCAACCCAATCCCTCGAAGAACTTTGTATAAACTCGATCCGCTTCTTGGCTGTTGACGCCGTAGAAAAGGCCAAATCGGGACACCCAGGACTGCCGATGGGCGCAGCTCCCATGGCTTTTGTACTATGGGATCGCTTTATGCGATTTAATCCCAAAAATCCCAAGTGGTTTAACCGCGATCGCTTTGTCTTGTCTGCCGGTCACGGCTCCATGTTGCAGTATGCTCTACTTTACCTGACAGGCTTCGACAGCGTAACAATTGAAGATATCAAGCTATTCCGTCAGTGGGAATCCAAAACCCCCGGACACCCAGAAAACTTCATGACCCCAGGCGTGGAAGTCACAACGGGGCCATTGGGTCAAGGAATTGCTAATGGAGTCGGTTTGGCAATGGCGGAAGCGCATCTTGCCGCTAAATATAACAAACCCGATGCGAAAATTGTTGACCACTACACCTACGTAATTTTGGGTGACGGTTGCAACATGGAAGGAGTTTCCGGTGAAGCTGCTTCTTTTGCGGGACACCTGGGATTAGGCAAACTTATCGCTCTGTACGACGACAACCACATCTCCATCGACGGTTCCACAGATGTGGCATTCACTGAAGATGTTTCCAAGCGCTTTGAAGCTTATGGTTGGCACGTTCTCCATGTCAAAGATGGCAATACAGACTTAGGGGCAATTGAAAAGGCGATCGCCGAAGCTAAATCTGTCACCGATAAGCCAACTATGATTAAGGTAACAACTACCATTGGTTATGGTTCCCCCAATAAGCAAAATACCGCTGGTGTTCACGGCGCAGCTCTGGGTACAGACGAAGTAGCCTTAACTCGCAAAGAATTAAAGTGGGAACATGAGCCTTTTGTAGTTCCACAAGACGCGCTCAACCATACGCGTAAAGCAGTAGAGCGCGGTGCAGGCTATGAAGCTGAATGGAACAAAACCTTTGCCGACTACAAAGCTAAGTATCCCCAAGAAGCAGCTGAATTTGAACGTTACGTTAGCGGCAAACTCCCTGACGGTTGGGATAAGGTGCTACCCACCTACACCCCCGAAGATAAAGGACTACCCACCCGCAAACACTCGGAAAACTGCCTCAACAAACTGGCAGCAGTTTTACCTGAGCTAATTGGTGGTTCGGCTGACTTGACCCACTCCAACCTTACCGAAGTCAAAGGTAAAGGCGACTTCCAAAAGGGACAATACCAAAACCCTAACATCCACTTTGGTGTGCGGGAACACGGGATGGGCGCAATCTGTAACGGTCTAGCGCTGCATGATTCGGGCTTAATTCCCTACGGCGCTACCTTTTTAATCTTCACAGATTACATGCGTGCTGCTATTCGCTTATCCGCCCTGTCTCAAGCTGGCACGATTTGGGTAATGACCCACGACTCCATTGGACAAGGTGAAGATGGGCCAACGCACCAACCCATTGAAACCCTAGCTTCTCTGCGAGCTATTCCTAACTTAACGGTGATTCGTCCCGCAGATGGAAACGAAAGTTCTGGCGCTTACAAAGTGGCAATTGAGAAGGCGAAGCAAAACGCTCCTACCTTGTTAGCGTTCACCCGTCAAAATGTCCCGAACTTGGCAGGTACTTCGATTGAGAACGTGGCTAAGGGTGGATATACCGTGGTGGATAGCCAAGGTACACCGGATTTGATCCTAATTGGAACTGGTTCAGAATTGAGCCTCTGCGTCACCGCAGCCGAGAAACTCACGGCTGAGGGCAAAAAAGTTCGTGTTGTCTCTATGCCCTCAACTGATCTGTTTGACGCACAGGACGCGGCTTATAAGGAGTCTGTTCTGCCTAAAGCTGTCACCAAGCGTTTGTCTGTAGAAGCTGCCTCTAGTTTTGGTTGGCACAAGTATGTGGGCATGGAAGGCGATTGCGTTAGTATTGATCGCTTTGGTGCTTCGGCTCCCGGTGGTGTCTGTTTGGAGAAGTTTGGTTTTAGCGTTGATAATGTGTTAGCTAAGGCTAAGCAATTGTTGGGTTAATAGTAACGGAATATTCTCGAAATTTTGTGGGGTGGGCTGAAAAGTCTGCCCTTTTTTTAACGCAAAGGGGCACGGAGGAAGATTGTTTATAATTGGGGTAATTAGTTGATTAATGAGAGGGAATCATGCCAGAAGTTGCTAATTATCATCAACAACTCTTTAACCGTATCTCGCCAATTGTTGAAAAGCTGATTCAAGGTAATAGTTTATATCAAGTCAAGTTAAACCAACGAGAAATGATAGAAATGTTGGTAGAACTATTTGGGCAGTTCTCTCCTGAAGAAATGAGGGAAATTAAGGATGATGATTTGACAGATAGAATTGATAGTATTTTAATTTTAGAGGCAGTTTCAGGTACGTTAAATGATTTAACACCTGAGCAAATAGCCATTTTTGATGCAGTGGTAGAAGGAAGACCGATAAGGTGAGTTATTTACTAGATTCAAATATTGTTACTTACATTTTGAAGCGAAATGCAATTGTAGACAATAAATTTCGGGAAGTGCGTCGGCTGAAACAAGATGTGTTTATTAGTTGTATAACTTACTATGAAGTCAAACGAGGTCTTTTAGCTATCAATGCAACCAGGCAGTTAGTTGACTTTAATAAATTCTGTCAAATATATAAAATTTTATTAATAGATGATTTAGAGATTATTGAAAGAGCATGTGAAATCCATGTAGATTTACAACTCAGGGGTTTTACCATTCAAGAGCAAGATATATTGATAGCAGCTACGGCGATCGCACGTGGTTTAATCTTAGTATCTAATGATTCTGATTTGCTGCGAGTTCAAGGGATTAATTTAGAGAATTGGGCAAGAACAGAATCTTGAGTTGGGTGTAGTGAGGAGAAAGCTATCGTTCTTAAAAACCCAAGACTAATGGGAAATTAAATAATTAACTATTAGTAGACAAATTCACGTTCTCTAGCAAATATATAACGAACTCTTTTTGTTTAACAATTGTATTAATTGATAGTGAAGGATGAACATTTGCATATCCATCTGTTAACTGAATGATCTCAGATAGTGTTTGACTGATAATTGTATGTTTCAATTCCACTTGCAATAAAGTCTCTACCTCTGTAGGGTTATAGTCAGTTTTGTAAAGCAACTTAACAACAAGAAGCATCGCCAGGTGAAAACTTAGGATGCGAATGGGTGAAGTATGTCTCCACAAGGTATCGTTTTCTTGTTTTGATTTCTCAGAAACTGCGCCGCGTAGAAATAATTCTACCTGCTTTATGACTTCCACACAAAACATATACATCTCAAGGTTGGACTTTTCCTTGAACACACGCTTATAATCACTATCTTTTTTTATAATTGAAGATGGTCTAGACCTAGAAATATGCGGTTCACGAAGAACAATCGCCATTACTGCTTGAGCTAAATAGGGAATGCTAATAATTCTATCAAGTGGCTTGCCCATATTTTTATAATAGTTCTTACGGCGATCATAAAACCAACCCTTACTTAGAAAATAATTTTCTATATCTGATTGAATTGGATCAGTCGCTTTCAATGAAGCAGGTGGTATGGGCGTCTGAAAGTTGGTTGCTTTAATGATACGATTTATAGATTCTGTATCATTTGTCTCTATAACTCTTATCAAGATTGCCCTGTCTTTATCTTTATCATCCTCAGTTTTATTTTTTAAAAAGTTATAAATTGTATTAGTCGTTTGAAGTCCATTTACAATTTGTACATCATCAAGATTAATAATTTTTCCAGTAGCTGTAGCTTTAGAAGATAGTATAGTTATACCATTGTTAAGCCACCAAAAATCAAGTTTATTATCTGATTCAAGTGTTTCTTCAATATCTTTATTTACTTCGACATTGCCTTGATAATCACGCACATTGAATGTAAATAAATAACGACGTAGTTCACCAGCATCATCTGTAACAAAATCATAATAATCTTTTAATTTGGCTAGTATGACATAATTATCTTTTCCCCTTGAAATGTAATTTTCCGTAAATTGAAGTTGTAATGTGTAATTTTTTTCCAAACGCGAAGCATCTATTAATTCACGCGCGCCAATAAATTGGACATCGGCTTTCGCTCCTGTAAAATATTGGCAAATTGTTTCTTTGAGACTATTTGCTTTATTATGAACTTTTGTATTGACATTTGTTGTATCACCCTTACTAGCATAAATATAGTTAACCTCTAAACTAGGATGACGTGATGCTAATTTAAGGTAAACTTCTCTAAAAAAGAACACTTTATCAAGAAGTTCTGCATTATAATTCTTTTTAAGATATTCTCTCTCTTTTTCTAGGTTAAAAATGTCCATTGCTGTTGTAATCACGTGTTCAACAGATGTTTCTGAAAATGAAGATGAACGCTTGGATTGAATTAAAAATAATTCTATTAAGGGATTTTTCTTAACCGTCTCTATTTCCGTCTATTCATTTAAAATATCGCTATTGATAAAAGTAAAGAAGCCATCGATTCCCCCGTCATCACTACCTCCAATTTGTCCCGAAAGTAACTCCTCATAAGAAAGGTCATATTTTTTCAAAGCTTGCTCAAATGTGAATAGTTCAAAGTAATCATCATCAGGCAATGAATTAGCAGTTTGACTCTTTTTCTGTTCAAGAAGACTGTTGAGAACTATGATGTCATTAGCAGCCATTTATATTACCTCTTTAAATTCCCTAATAGCACTACCGGAGTTATCCTTACTTTTAACATAAAGTATCATAATTAACATATACAAAGAGCGATCGCACCCCACACTCTCCATCAACTAAAATTACTGAGGGCGGACAAGATGCCCACCCCACAAAACTATCTTGCAAGTCAAGCAGTGACGATATAAGGCGAATTAATCGCCGCTACACGATCGCCATCTACTAAAGCTTGATACACCATTACTGCTACCTCAGCGCGTGTAGCATCGCGGGTAGGGTTGAGTTGCTTGAGATTCGGGTGATTGATGATAATCTGCTTTTCTATAGCTTTGGCTACTTCATCTTTGGCATAATCAGGAATTTTTGCTTGGTCATCGAAAGCTTTGATGGAAGTTGCACTACTAGCAGATAACCCCAGTCCATTCACCAAAGAGACTATAACTTGCACACGCTGGATATTCTGATTAGGGCGGAAGGCGTTATCGGGAAAACCAGAGAGAAATAATCCTTGATATGCCTGCTGAATTACCTTGGATGCCCAGAAATTATCCGCCACATCTTTGAATTTGCTTACAGTGCGGTTTGGTGATGGGTTGAAAGCTTTTACTAATAAGGCTGCGTATTGCGATCGCGTCATTGTAGCATCAGGTTTAAAGGTGCGATCGGGAAAACCGTTGACTATTCCCTGTTTGACTAATTCCCTAATAAACGCAGCAGCCCAATGATTACCAATATCGGTTAAATCAACAAGACTGGTTGTTGGCGTGGGTGCAGGGGTTGGTGCTGGTGTGGGTAATGGTATAGGTACGAGTATAGGTGTTGGTGTCGGAGTGGGTATTGGTGCGGGTGTTGGTGTAGCTACAGGTGTCGGAGTGGGTGCTGGTGTTGGTGTTGGTGCAGGTGTCGCTACAGGTATCGGAGTGGGTACTGGTGTTGGTGTCAGAATAGGAACCGAACTATCTGCAAACTCTAAATTTCCCGTGGCTTTAGCCTGATTTATTTGGTTTCCTACTAAAACCAGCTTATTAGAACTGGCATTTTGCAAATCAAATTTACCGTTATTGCGTAAGATGTTCCCGCCTGGATTATTGGTGCTGCCAAGATCAGGAAAGGCAGTTGCAATTATTGTTAGACCATCATCAGTATTATTTTCGCTGAGATTATTACGTAGCACAGGACGCGCACTACCAGAGATGACGATCCCAGAACGGTTTTCGTAAATTTTGTTTTCTATAAGTGTAGGTGATGCTGTATCACTAATTGCTATACCGTAGCCTGTTTTGACACAGGTGTTCCCTTGAATTTGGCCTTTGGAATTTCTAGCGATCGCAATCCCATTAGCTGCGTTCTCACTAAAAACATTACCTAGAATCACTGGATTAGCATCACCTGTAGCAAATACACCCTCACGTTTGCACTGAGTGAAGGTACAATTAGCTACTGTAGGAGCAGTAGACTCAACCCAGACGCCACTACCACGGCTAGCTAAATTGGTCACAGTTACCCCTCGGAGTTCGGCGCTAGTCAGCAGAACAAAAGTGACGTTTTGACCGGCAAAAGTGCGGCTGAGATAGTTGCCACTTCCTTCAATCACAATGCCCCTACCTTTATTGGCTTCATTACCCACCACTGTTACACCAGATGGAACTGTTATGGGAAAAACTTCACCACTAGCGGTATTGTAATTCCCTTCTGCCAGTTGAATTTTAGTGCCGAGTGTGGCAACTTTGAGGGCTTGCGTAATCGTTTTGAACGCGACTTGTTGGCTACCAGAATTGGTATCGCTACCTGCTGAGGGATTCACGTAAAAAGTTTGAGTCATATTTATACTTTAAAAAAATATATAGCCATGTTAGCGCTAACCGCTGAAGTCGGTAGCGATCGCTAAAATTAATTTGCATGATTAGGGGATAGGGGATAGGGCATGGGGGATAGGGAGCAGAAAATAATTGATGACCCTTGACCCTTGACCCTTGACTCTTGACCACTCTTCATAGCAAGCCAGCACAAGATAATGGAAACTCTTGTAACAGCATCACTATTGTGCGTTCGCTATATTAACGGTTAACAGGCAACGGTTAAAAGGAGTTAAAGAGGTGGAAATTAAGCCAACTGAGCCATCACTAGCACTCACAGAAATTCCCCCTGGCTATCTCAACATCATGGGTTACGTTGATAAATCAGAGGTCAACGGGCCTGGTTGTCGTGCTGTTATTTGGGTGCAGGGTTGTATTCGTGAGTGTCCTGGCTGCTTTAATCCTGATTCCTGGTCATTTGAGGCTAATCAATTGATTGCAATTGATACCCTTGCAAAGAACATTCTCAGCAATTCCCACAATACAGGTTTGACATTTTCTGGTGGAGAACCCTTTTGGCAAGCGCCTGCTCTAGCGTCTTTGGCTCGAAAGGTAAAAGCTGCTGGGTTAAATGTGATGTCTTTTAGTGGGTTCACCCTTGAGCAACTACAGTCTGAATCTGCACCACCAGGTTCCCAAGCATTGTTAGAACAACTAGATATTTTGATTGACGGGCCTTTTGTGCAAACTCTGGCACTTAATTCTCCCAACTCCCCCGTTTCTTCTAGTAATCAAAGGGTTCATGTACTCAACCCTGCCTTCCAAGACCAAATTACCTGGGCAAGTGACCAGATAGAAGTTCACATCCTCAAGAACGGTGGTCGCATTGTTACTGGCTATCAAGGTGGGCTGGAATTGACTTAGAAGGAAGAGGGGCAAGGGAGATATATTTTGGAATGTAACAATGAGTCTTTTCATTGAAAGCGACGGGAAATTCCATCCCCAGGTGTCTGTAGAGGGATAAGGGATAGTCGCCCCGCCGCTTTGGGCTGAGCTTGTCCTGAGCGTAGTCGTTGGCGTAGCCTACCGTAGGGAAGGGCACAGCCTCTCGTAGAGAAGCATAGGGCACTTGTACCGAAACTAGTACATAAGTCCTATAGGATTCCTATTTGATTTTTTGATTTTTGAAAAAACTGCGTACACCTCTAACTCTCTTTTTTCCCATCCCCTATGCCCTATGCCCTATGCCCTATGCCCCATCCCCCATTCCCTATGCCCTATGCCCTATGCCCTATGCCCTATGCCCTATGCCCTATGCCCTATGCCCTATGCCCTATCCCCCATCCCCCATCCCCTGTCTCTACAAGTCAGTTCACGAATCAAATCGGATTACTATATATAAGAAGAATCACTTGGAAATAATTTTAGTAATAGCTGCCCGATTTACGATGTTCTAGAGCAGTTACGCCATCATTTTCTAATACTTCTCCTTTATCTACTACGGCATAAATTAACCAGCTGTCACCACATTCGAGTTGATTTGTTACCGTACATTCTAAATAAGCTAATGCTTCATTCAGAATCAGACAACCATTAAGAGCGGTTTGTGTAGAAAGATTAGCAAACGGATTATCTCCTAAAGTACTTTGGGGAGAAAAATAACGTCGGACATTTCTTCCTTCCTTAAGGATATTCAGCACAAATTTATCACCTAGATGACGTATTGAATCTGCATTCTGCTCTTGAGCTACAGCAATCATGATTCCCGGCGGGTTAAAAGTTGCTTGAGATACCCAAGAAGTTAAGACCCCTTTGTGGGTTTCTTCATCACGAGTTGTCAGAACACACAAAGAACCAATGATCCGCCCCACCGCTTGTTCGGTACGATCTACTTGGTTTCCTGTTAAAACTTGGCGGGGAGTACGCAGTTTTTTCGTTTTTTTCAAGTTTTGAGCGAAAGAGGCACCTGCTTGTTGACACTGTTGTAAAATTTCAGAAGTAGGGCTAAAGCGGACTCGGATTGTTTCAAATCCTAAACGATAATTGGCATCTTTTAGCTTGCTTTCTATTAAATCAATTGCCTCTCCACTCCAACCGTAGGAACCAAACACCCCTGCTAACTTTGTTTTAGCTGCTGCTGAGAGGGCTATTCCTAAAGCAGTTTGAATTTGGGTAGGTGCATGACCGCCTAAAGTAGGTGAGCCGATAATAAATCCATCGCAAGCTTCTACAATGCGGGTAATCTCTGTAGAATCTGTTAATTCACAGTTGATGGATTCTACATTAACTCCATTTTCAATCAAGCCTTGAGCGATCGCATTAGCTAGAGTTGCTGTATTTCCATAAGCAGAAGCATACAGTAAAGCAACACTCAACTCCTGAGCTTTTTGCCCTTGACACCATTGACGGTAATCATAAGTAAAACGACTGAGGCTGTAGCGAACAACTGGGCCATGAGCAGGAGCATAGCATTTAGCGCCGAAAACCGAAAATTTCTCTAAAGCAACTTCAACTTGTTTGGCTTGGGGCGCATGAAGACAGTCAAAATAGTAACGCCGTTCGGCGTCTAATCCCTTCCAATCTTCATCAAACAGAATATCCTCACAAATATGAGCACCAAAGAATTTGTCTGTGTAGAGAATTTTTGTTGTGGGATCGTAAGTACAAAGTCCATCCGCCCAACGAGGAGTCGGTACAGTAATAAATGACAGATAATGTCCCCGTCCTAAATCTAAAGTATCCTCGGAACGCACGGATTGAATACGTGATTCCCATTCAGGAAAGGCGGCTTTTAAAGCATTGGCTGCGGGGCGAGAACAAATTAAAGTAACTTGAGTAGCTTGAGAAAGCAAGACTTTGAGGGTTGCTCTGCGGTTAGGGTTGACATGACCAAGAATAATGTAATCTAGGGTGCTGAAATCTAGATGTTGTGCCAATTGCTCAAGGTAAATTTCGGTAAAAGATTCACCGGGAGGGTCAATTAAGGCTTTTTTATCACCTTGGATTAAATAAGAATTTGCTGTAGTTCCCTGTTGGCGGGAATACTCAACCTCAAATTTTAGTCGATCCCAAGTTCGCGATCGCAAGATTAGGGTATCTTTGCCAATTTCAGCAACCTGCACGTCTCTTTTACGGTTAGGCGTTAATGTAGCAACAGACATAGTAAACCTCTTTGGGGGATGGGGATGGGGGATAGGGCATAGGGCATAGGGCATAGGGCATAGGGCATAGGGCATAGGGCATAGGGCATAGGGCATAGGGAATGGGGGATGGGGCATAG
>NZ_JADEXR010000120.1 GCF_015206995.1 aff. Roholtiella sp. LEGE 12411
CTATTGAAAACGCAAAAGAAGAAATAAGAGGGCAGATAAATGCATTTGTAATTAAGAGCGAGCGCTCTAACCCAGTATCAGCAGATTGGATAATTGTTGGGTTTTCCGATCCGGGATACTGGATTACTTTGTCACCCATAGACAAACAGCGAGCGCTTAGAGAGTGCGTTAAGCGGATTTTGATAGAGGGGGAGACTGTGGTGCGGGTTGAATTTCTTTAGCTTCTGCGGCTTCTGTTGAAAACTTCAACGCGGAGGTTTCCTTTGCGCCGACTTCGCACTCATCTCCGACTTTTCGCTGTTTGCGTTCATAATATTTACGCAAAGTTCTAACAAAAAAATCGTATCGTGACTCTTGCATACTTGTTGCCTAGCTACAAAATTAAGTTATTTGATGAAAGGAAAAATTTCTGTCTAAAACAAACGTTTTGAAGGTAGCAATTGATTGCTAAAACCTTGCCTTTGATGTCCTTGTATCCAGGTTGACATTAACCAATACTACATTGAGCAAAAATGATGTTCAATGCAGTTAGAATTTTGGGATACCTTTGATACCTCTGGTAGATTCATAAAGCGATCGCTCTAACTCTTCTTTTGCTTGAGCCTTGACTTCCTCATGAAGCGTTTGACTCCTCATAATCAACTCCTACCAATTGGCATAAAAAAATAAGTGCGTCAGACATTTTAAAAACTTTCTTTTCAAACCATCTTTTCTCTAAACAATCTCTAATCCATCCTTCAGGATTTTTAGCCTTTGTGTGACCACCACGCTTAAAGAACAACTTGATAGCTGCTTCTACGTCCTTGGTATCTTCCCAAGTCAATATTGTGGCCGCATCCTCAGAGCTAAAATGAATACCCGCTTCTTCACACTTCGCTACGTTTTCCTCAAGGTTTTTAACTGCCTCCTCGCCAATCTTGCTTATAAGAAAAAGATCTGTTGCTGCTGCTATATCCCCCTGCTTGACAGAGCAAGGGTTTGAGGCTTGTAAATCTACATTCGTTGCAGATAAATTGCAATCTCTGCACCGCAATTTAGGGGGCAACAACTCCCGTATTAGCTTGACAGTAGCTCGTCTAACAAATGTAGTTAAGTTGTCCCATCGTAAAATATTGGCCTTCATGAGGCGATCAGCAGAAGCTTTGACTGTGCGATTGTCTAACGGCTTCCCGGTCTTTTTAGCAATGTAGCGGTTAAAGTCTTTCAGGTCTACAACTTCAGTCTTGCCCTCTAGCCCTTGGTGTACGAGCCATTCCCATAGCGCCCAAGCATTTTTGGTAAGCTTTTCGGAAATAGCTAGGTCTGTGTGTTTTTTTGTCCAAGTTGATGTGTAGTGTGTCATGATGGTTTTCTAATTACTTATTTATTTGATCTTGTTTTTCGCCGTGTTTGTTTGTAGCGAACACGGCATCACTTATGGTTGGGAGTCAAACAAAGATGTTTGTGCTCGTTTCCCACCGATATAGTCTTCAACCTCAGCAATCAAATTCTCTATCTTCTTCAGAAATTCGCCTGTAGGATAAAACGGACTGATGTTGGCTGTTACCTTATAATCACCATCATCCTGAGCAATAATATTTACCAACATCCCCTCATCACCTTTTTGAAAGCCGATCACCGTTATTACCCCTGCTTCCCAATTCAGCCCAGCGATCGCACTAACATTTTCCATCAGCCCATCAAAAGCTTTAATTAATTCGTTCCTAGGTCGCTCTTTGCAAACAAATTGGACAACCTTTCTCTCGGTGGTTTCTGGTGGAAGCTCAAAGGTAATTTGAACTTCTTCCCAATCACCTTTGATTTTGAACTTTGTAATTGCTATGTCGCCTTTAGGTTTTCTAGGGATATCGACTTTTAGTAATTGCATGACTCTTCCAAATAACTAACTACGCCACCTTTGCCTGGACGAATTTCAAATACGGCGTCCACGCACTGCCTTTTGGTTTGCGGTACTCCCGACGCGTCCAGATACGCCACACGCCCCATGATTTGATGTATGTGAAATATGTGCATTCAACTTCCTCCAGGCATTCCCCCGCTCCTTTGAACCTGTCCAATCAAGAGGGAGAAGAAATAGAATGCGGGATTCTGGATTATCGGGATTGAGTAGACAGAGCGATCGCTCTACAAATTCCACGCACTTGCTAAATGGTGGGTTACTAATGATCAAGTCGTAGCCTTAATATGTTCAATCAGTCGTTGAAACATCACCCATGACGCTCCATTCCCCACGACCTCCATCGCCAGCGGTTTAGATTCAGGCAGCCAAATACCGTCTGCTGTCTCCTTGTCCCCAAATAATCGCAAGCAAGCCCGTGGTGACAAAGCGTAAGCTTTATCTCCTATACAAACATCTGCTTGATGCCAATGATTACTACAATTGCGCCCTAGAGCCTTGATTGTGAAACTCGGCTCACTTGGACGGTAAGGGCGATCGCTTTGCTTCCTAGCTCCTGCTCGTCTTAGCAGCCGCGCTTCCCATAAGTGAGTAGGGTGTTTCTCCAGTAAGGCTATCTGAGGCTTGGTTAACTGAGTTTCTTCCAAGATGGGAATCATGTCAGCAAGTACCTCATGCCACCCTCGTCGAATATTTAGCGGGACTGGATCAAGAAAGCTTCCACCGCGTACCCCTAGCCCATAAAGGCGCTTGCGTGATTGAGCGACACCTTCTTTGTCGGCGTTTAGGTTGTAGTACCGGAAGTAGTAGCCGCACCTCAAGAGCGTGGATTTAATGCGCTCAAAAGATTGAAAATTGCGGTACTGCCAGACATTTTCAAGTAAGAATAACTTAGGTAGTTTTCGCTCGATGATGTGGGCGATCGCTGCTGCAACACTGTAATCCTCCGGTGTTTCGCCACGGTTCTTTCCCTGAGCAACAGAAGCCTGTTTGCAGCTGGGTGTGGCAACAATACAATCTACATCATCTAATTCATCGGGCATTACCTGCTGGGCCCGTTTCAAGATGAGTTGGGAGTTGGGGTGATTTTGGATGTAGCAATGAGCGATCGCTTCATCACATTCAATTGCCCAAATGGGTTTTGCCCACTTGTGCAAGTGCATCCCCATGCCAGAACAGATGGAGCCTACTTTTAAATTCAACATGGCTTCAACTTTTCAAGACAACGTAGTTCGCCAACCTCGTATCTATGCTGAAATAAGGGTTTTTCGCACCCATCCCAATGCACGAGCGCCATATCGTTCTCGAAGCCCGTAACTGTACCCTTAACTTGGAACAGCGTATTGTAAGGATCAGCGTGGGATACCCTAGAACCTGCTTGAAAGTTTCCAGTGGAAGGTAAGTGTTCGGTAATTTTCCTTTCTCCCCTTTGCTCTCCTATCTCCAAAGCAGTTTCTCTTAAATTCTTGATTAGTGCTTGCTCGTCCTTCGTGAGCGATCGCCAGTACTTCTTTTTAACCGCCTCGTACTCTTTAGCGACTGCCCAGAAATCATTCCAGGCGCAATCTGATGCCAAAACTGTTCTAATATCAGTGATCGCTTTCATCAACATTTGCTCCTCTTCAATACGGAGAGCGATCGCTTCAAATGTTGGATTAACGCCTAGCAAAATTGCCGCTGATGATAATGCCTGAATGTTGTTTGTCGATGTAGCTAAAACTCCTAATGCCATCCCCATTAACCGCAGGCACTCATGCGCGTTTTCAGGAGGAGATTTAGCCAAATGATGAAGGTCATAGGGAGCGAATAAGGGAGCGGGGACACCAGAGCACAGAAGTAGAGGAGCATCTTGTATGAGTTCTCGCCCCTCCGCCATTAATAAGGACTTCTTGACCTCTTGATTCAAGACTTTCTCGGCTTGCTTAGTAAAGGTGTTACTCCACTCCTGCCCTGGTCGGTTTAAGAGTGCTTTTTCTAGTTCCTGAACGCGCTGCTGTAATTGCTGATTCTCAATCTCAAGTGATCTCAAATTCTCCATCTCATCTAACTTCTGCTGCAAGTGAATATTTTGCTGCTTGAGTTGAGAAGCGATGCGTGAGTGCATTTCCAATTGCTCAGCTACTTTTCTGGTCGCAGCGGATTCTGCACCAGTTTGAATCCTGATTCTAATCTCCTGTTCTAGCCTCTCTAACTCCTGTTTATGTGAAGATTGGAGTTGAGCGATCGCTTCTTGATACTGAGGTGGATAAGTGCGCTCTTTAGGTGCGGTAATTGCCACCAGATCATTATTACTAATTAGCTCCCTTCCTCCATCATCGAAACTCACAATCTGCTGCCAGTTGTTTGGAGCACCCGCCGCAATCATACCCTCTTGATCAAACCTAGGGTGCGATTGCGAGGAAACTTTGACTTTTATTCCCTCTGGGAACAATTGTTCCTTTACAGATTTGTTCTTTTGTGATATGTGTTTGGGTAAAATTTTCTGGGCTGCTTTGGCAAAATCCGCAGAGGTGGGAGATGAGGAAGACTGGCGGGCGATCGCTACTGCTTGCTGTAATTTATCAGGGAATTTGATTAATCGTCCCAGGGGACGAGCATGAGATTCACGGGCGATCGCTCCATCAAGTTCGGTATCTTTGAGTGCATCTGCTACTTGTTTTGCAATTAGCAGCTGTTTGACTCTGCGATAGCCACCCCATTTACACAATCCAGATTCACAGTAGTCCTCAAATTTTGTAAATCCACCATGGGCGTAATCGCCACTATCTCGCATTTCTTTTAATTCAGCAGCCACATGCCATGTATAGCTATCAATCGCCTCAAGCTTTTCTTGAATAGATGCATTTCTTTGTTCGTATCGATTTGTAGAGATTGGAGGTAGTTCTGTAGCTAGCATCTAGAACTCCTCCTGTTGATTGTTGGTGTCTAACATTGGTAAAATCTGATCTCGATTAGATTATGTTTTTATTTGGCTACAGCACTTGTCTAAAAAGCTGTAGCTTTTCTCTTGCAAGGTTGACCAGGTGCTCCAATTGTCCCCTCTATTAATCAAGTTATTAGCCCGTTAATGTTAATGCAAGACTGTTTTATTAAGAACACAGTAAAACTTCCCTTTTGTAACTAAAAGAACCAAGTAAATATGGGACAACTTGCAATTCATTGAATTGCAAGCTTTTTGAGTAGTTTTTTGAAAAAAGGATGTTATAAAAAAAACTTGAATATTAAATAGTTTGGTGCTATTTAGGTTAGTAATAAATTCAGTATGAAAATTTGATTTTTTAGGGCTTTCTTGTGTCATGATAACTGTGAATATATTATCAATGTTCTTGCACTACTTCTCCGCCAAGATTCGTAGTGCTAATTTTTTGAAATAGACGCGCTGCGGTACTACCCGTGGCGCGTTTTGATTTAAAAGTTGACTCTCCACGCAGTGGCTCAACTTTTCAGGACAGCGAAAAGTTCTGTAGACGAGTTCCCCCCCACCTAGAAAACTTTTCAAGACACCGCAAAAAATTGTGACCTAATATGCAGTAATTGCATTTGGGATACTCTTTGCAGCGAGGCTTTCTAAATATCATAGGATGATTTTTGCATGTTGTATTAATCACAATAGTGATATTGCCACTAATTTCAATTTAACCATGTCGGATCTAGAATTTGAAGAAGCAACACTAAATAACGCTTATGACACAAGAACCCTTAAGACAAAAGGCTCGCGGCAAAAAAAGGATGTACAACGAAATCAAAGACGAGAATGTAGTGATAACGCTGACCAAGACAGGAAAAAGGATGTTAGACGAGCTAGCATTTCTAATGAACTTGTCAAGGAGCGAGTTCATGGAGAAGATTGGTCGCAGAGAGATTCCCCTGGCTCCTTTAGCCAAGGAAACGATGCTACTGGGAAAATAGTTGACCGGATGATTGCTGACTGCTACGAGCAGGTTGGGGAAAACAATCACCAAATCACTCGACTCCAGGAAGACATACACCGACTAGAGCAGAAAAACAAAAAGCTGCTTGTCGATGCTCAAGAGTTAGAAAGCATTCATTCCGGTTTGATGCAGCAAGATGATGATGATAAAGAGTAGCGCTCACTTGAAGTTGAGCGCTTTTGTTTTGAGAAGCGTTAGCTCTGCTGCGTTTGCCGAACGGATATAAGTATCCGCCTCATACACGGATAGCGTAGATATCCGTGTATGAGGATAAATATACTTTTATCTAAATGAGCGTTTTTGACTACTAGTTAAGTCGGCAGCAACCACTTAGTTAGTAGTCAAAAATAATACTTTTAAGTTTGCGTAAACCTCCCTTTTAAGATGCATGATGGAATGTGGCTAATTCTTGAATTGCTGGCAATGGATGACGAGGCAAGGCGGCGATTGATAAACTTGATAGTAAAAGTGAAAGGCGATCGCTCACAAAGACAATTTGCATTAGATTTGGATGTGAGCCTGGGTGCTGTTCAAAATTGGCTACAAGGTCGTGTCCCCTCATCGGAAAATTTAGAGAAGATTGCTACAGCAGCCGGAATGACAATTGAGGAATTGTTTCACGAAATTCGGGGAGAAGAAACAGGCTACACGCCGCATGTAGCTGAAGATGTGCTTCAGATTGCCTTGCAACTAGATAACGAGCAGCGGCGGCGGCTGATTAAATTGCTGATTGATCATATTTAGTTTTCGAGGTTCGGGTTACGCACTAGATGTGCTTGCTTAACAATCTTTATACGGGTCGTAGTTATCAAAAATCTCAAGCATTCTGGGGTTTTCTTTCGCCCACTCGTTCCACTGCTGCCGGAAGTCTAACAAATCAGTACAAAAGAGTTCGTAAGCTCTGCCGATGCTAATCATTGAGCAAGAATACGCTACGAATACGAGCAACCGCAGTTCATCAACTGGTACTTGTTGATTTTGATTCATCCGCTCTCTTTGTTCTTGAATGGCTTTGATTAAGCCTCTAGCTTCGCTCAAGTCACTCGCTGATTCCTCCACTCGTGCGTCCACATAAACGGTATGCCAACAGTTATCGCACAACCTTCATCTTCAGGGCGTTCCTGCTTCGGGTTGCCGCAGGCATCGCTTGTCAGTTTTGCAACGTGCATGGTTTGACAAAAAGCAATGAAGGCACGGGTTAAAGCTGCTGCTTGTTCTTGAAGTTGAGTTGGGAGTCCGTCGCCGCCTAAAAAATTTTCTCTAAGATTAGCGATCGCACCTTGATCATTTGCAAGCGGAGCTGCTAAAGTATTCATAAGAAATTGGGCCGAGATGATTGCTCATCTGGCTGATATGGTTAAACAAAACTCGGCATCTTTCCACGGACGGCCGGGTTTTGTTGTTTGAAAATATTTTACCAGAACTTTGAAAAAATTGCGTAGTTTACCGCCGTAGGCATCGTCGTCAGGCGTGCCGTAGGTATCGTGCCTATCCAAAGACTTCTGCAATATCAGCGCCTAGCTCTAGTGCAGTGCGTTCCTTAGCCAATTCGCCCACTTTCAGAATACTTTCATTGAGAATGGTGAAAGTATTGCCAGTAGAGATCGCCTGTGGACTGAACGCACCACCAAGGAAACTAAGGGCTTTGCAGTATTGGTCGAGCGGGTTGAACGCAGCTAATTTCTTAACGTGCGGATAATTCCCGTTTCGGAATTCAGCTAATGCCTCACGGTGCAGTGTTGTTTGTGGTGGCATACGGTCAATAATGAGGTCTACAGCTTTTTGAATTTGCTCTTTAGTGAGTTCTTGCGTTTGTATCGTTGTCATCGTTGTTTTCCTTTTAGCCAATCGTTTGAAGTCTCTGCGTCCATCTGAGGGGCGTACAACGGCTCCCAATTGCGCTGCAAATGCTCGTGGATGATCTTAGAAAGATACTGAGCAATTCTTGAACCATCGAAATAGATAGCTGTTCGCAACAATATGTAGTTTTGCTTGGTTAGGTATATATAGTTGATGACCTGTCTGTCCATTCCTCCAGGTAAAACAATATGACCTAGCGGATTCGGTGGAACATCACTATCTACTAATGAGCTTTTATAATCAGGCAAACTTTCAAATCCCTGGTTAATTACCACTTCTACCCATTCATCAATATTGATTTCTCGCTTGCGTAGATCTAATCTTGCTAAGCCTGCGTAATACAAGCGATTGCGTCCTAGCCATCCTCGCACGTATTGCATAATCAATATCTGCCTCGAATCACCTGACGCTTCGCTAAAAGCATCAAGCTTTAGAGAGTTCTCTGGTGTGATGTAGTAGTACGAGAGATTAAACTGATAAGCCATTAGCTCGTTGATATTTAGTAAATCAAGTTTACCTTAAGTTAGAATCAGTTTACTTCACTATGCTACGATAGTCCACAAAAGTTAAAGCGATCGCTTTAAGCGATCGTAATTTTTATTCTTAGTCGCCCCGGTGGTTACGACACCGGGACTTCCCCCCTGTAACGCTATTAAGACCACAGAGGAGCAATTAACATCATGCCAAGAAAACTCACTCAAATCGACACATTTGCACAAAAACTCATAGAAGAACTTCCACCCAGCCAGCGCCCATACCCTGGAGAGCAAACTTATGTGGCAACCAGTGCCAGACTCATCCATCAGGCACTACAAAAATACTGTCAAGAAACGGGGACAAACCCGCCACAGGTAGACACCATAAGAAACTGGTTTTATTACCCTACTCCGCGATGGGCGATCGCTGTTTTGCACCATGCAATCAAGTTGCATGTCGTTGCATGAAACCATAAAGCTGCACGAAATTTAACAATTCTATTGCCCGCCGCGTGCGGGTTTTTTAATATTTATTAGTCGATGAGTCGAAACATCGACGCCGCAAAAGTAAAGCGCAGGGAATAGAGTTCGATGGCTCGACTAAAAACCTTAAAAACCCACCATTGGGAGTGGGAGGGAAAGCAGTACTGGGACACTTACGGAGTGCGGCAATTGTTGCACATTAAAACAAAGGACACAATAAATAGGCATCGCAAATGTCTGAAGTTAGATGAGATTCATAGGTTTGACGAAGACCAGGTTTGGCTTCTTTATCTATTAAATCTGTGGATTAGCTTGGGCATTGGATGCGGAAAAAATCCTCGCAATTACAGCCGCGATCGCTTTACTAAATTGCAAAGGACAGGAATGCTAGAGCGCAAATTACAAGCGCTGATTGATTTGGAAGCGGAAAAAAACAGATTCAGAGAGCTAATCAATGCTTGAAACTAAAGATATCGAGGAGAAGTTAGGTAGACTTTTCTCCATATTAACTTCAGAATACGGCAATCAAAATTCAACAGGTACAAAGTGAAAATACATGAATTAGAAGAGGAAATTGGACAAGAATGGTTGGTTGATATTTTGGATGCATTGAATTTGCAAGCCAAAGAGGAGTACGATATCGAATCACCCGAATTAGTGCAGATTCGCCAAGTTGCTGGGGTAATGAAAGATTTTAATGTATCTGCTCATGATGCAATTGCACGATTAAATCAGCCCGCACCCAAAGCCCGAAAGCAAAAAGGTGAAGTTGTGCCAGTTGACAAACAAGCTTTGGAACTCAAAACCAAACTCGATGGAGCGGCTAAACAAGCTGCCTTAGCCAGAACTAAAGCGAATCTTGAAACAGGCGCAAAGCAGCGAAAAAAAGATCATCAGCAAGAACAAATTGGTTACATTCATGCGCTTGTGCAAGAAGTACAAGGAAGTACTGCTGCCCATCAGCAAGTTCTTAACTATCTGCAAAACTCAGATTGGCTGCTTGGAATCGTTTAGTACCGGAAGGTTGGCAGAATTAGAAAATACTTTGGAGATGGGTGCGGTGAAATCTAAGCGGGGAGAGGGAATATTCTTTCGCCTACTGCAAGGGTTATCTGCCACTGAAAAAATAGAGGGCTGGCGATTAGCGATAATGCTTGTTAAACCTTCGGAAACGAGGACGCCAGCAGAGAAATGGGAACTCAATACCCGCTACTCAATACTGGGTTCAGGTATTCCTATTGAAGATTTGTCTCCCCGCCCAGCTATGCTTCAGCAGTTACTCAGGGGCATTGAAAAAAAGCGATTGGCGCTGAGAGCGGCATCTCCAGAGGAACAGGCTAGGTTTGAGCGGCAGCAGAAAATTTGTGAGTCAGAACCTCAAAGAGGCGAGAGTTTGGAGCCATGTCGTTAGATTTCGGTAAGCTACTCGCATCAGGATGTTTGGCAATAACTGCCGGTGCGATCGCTCATAGTAGTCATCAGCCGATTCCCAATGTTGTCAACAATGCTGGTGATGTGGAAATCAGCTACGAACAACCTTACGCCGGAATTGGGAAACTGAGTTCTCTTGCTTGTGTGGCTGGTAGTGGATATTTTTTGAGCGCAGCGCTGAGGGGCGAAAAATTAGGCGATACTTCGATTTTTCAACAGACTCCACAGAATCAGTCAGTAGCAGCGAATAGGAGCCAGTCGCAACAGGTTGTCACAACTCAAGCAATACCTCTTGTTTTTCAAAAAACAGCCACCGAACCTGCCACTCAAAAAACTGTGGCATGGACTGAAGATAAACCCACAAAAGCACCAGAAATCACTGAGCCTGCCAAGCCGCTAAATATTTTTGATCGGGTACTCGATTTCAGAAATCGAATGCTCCTAATTCCAGCCGCGACAGGAGCCGGGAAAACCACTCTCTTACTGCTATTAATTAAGTTCTTTCACCAAAAGACTGGTGGCAACATTGAGATTTATGGCTCCTCCTGCAAACTATCTCCGTGGATGGGGCTAGAAGAAGAGACTGCTAAAGACGGGCACGATAGAATTTTGTACATCAGCCCGGCACAGCCAAAAACCATACTGCACCTGGTGGAGCGGTTTAAATGGCTAAGAGACATATTGATTGCCCGTCAAGGGCAAAGAAAACAGCTTGAAGCTGCGAACAAACCTTATCAACCGCATCGAGTAATTATTGTTTGTGAGGAGTGGAATTCTACGCTGGCAGTTGCCGAAGAATATGACCGGATTTGTAAAAATGAAGGATTGAAATCTGATATTTTTGGTGAACTTACAGGACTATTTAACTACTTTTTGAATTCAGGCAGAGAGGATGAATTTGCGCTTTGGGTCTTTGCTCAAGACCATCAAGTTCAGAATATTCATGTGAACACTGGGTTTCGGAAAAACCTTGGCAACCTTGTACTATTTACTCTCGGTTCGATGGAAACCTTAGAAGATGCTCTTTTAGGAAGATCGCCCTTAATTGTTGCGAGCAAAGCCAAGCAATTAATGGAGCTTTGCGAAGGGATTGCCAAAAAAAATCCCAATACCTTTTATGTCTATAGCAACTTGTTTGGGCATGAGATTTTACCAGTTCCTTTCGACGACCAAATCAAGCGCCATCGGATGTTTGGCAGCGGAAAGTTTGTGGGGACGGAAACCGTCCCCAAAACTTTTCAAGACAAAAGTAACGTGGTTGAGATGAAAAAACGAGATGTCGATGATTTAGAAAAAGATTTTTGGGAGGCGTAACAAGTGGCAGAAAATAAAGGATTTGACGTATTCGCACCTATCAAAAATCCAATTCAGAATTCTGCGATCGCAGTTTGGTGGATCGTGATTGGTGGGCCCGCTATATTGGCGTTACTATTTGGCGTTTACAACAGAGGCGATATTTTTGGTGTGATTGGCATTAGTGCTAGGCGTGGTGTTGGTGCTGTCTTAGAAGAATCAAAACCTGTGGGACAAACTCTATGCGAGCAACGCTACGGCGCAAGCAGCTGCATTCAAGATAGTTTTAAGCTGCCGCCTCCACAAACATCTAATGTAAACCAAGGGGCAAGCCGTGGCGGACGGTAGAAGTCATGATGCAATCACTGTCTGGTCTACAGGATTGGTGATGCTTGTTGCTTTGGCTCTAACTCATGATAATGCGATCGCGCTTTGTACATCTGTCGGAAATTTGATCGGCGGGCTTTATCTGAGTCCCGATTTAGATATCCCCTCTCGCCCCTGGTACAGATGGTGGATTTTCCGATTCATTTGGATTCCGTACCAAAAAAGCATCCCGCACCGCCATTATTTATCACACAGCCCAGTAATTGGAACTATTGGAAGGCTTTTGTATATGGGAATTCCTTTAAGCTTGCTGCTAGGCGCAATAGGAATGCTTAATGAAGCTGCAATCTTGGCTTTCTCCCATTGGCAGATAATTTTAGCTGCGGTTGTTGGCATTGAGATTAGCTGTATTTTGCATTTAGCCGCCGACGGAATTTTATTCAGGAGATGAACAAGAGTACTATACCAGGACTCCATTGGTATCACGTTTTCTGGTTGTCAGTAGCTATTTATCTACTATTTGCAACAGCCGCAGCAGATGGCAGGTTCAAATTAAATCATTTTCTAGCGGCTGATATTTGGGCCGCTATGTCCGGCGGGTTCCCAAAATTACTAAGCTTCCAATCCCAAAAAGCCGAAGAACTAGATAAGTGGTCGCAGCAGCGCTGGAGTATGCACCTACCTAATAGTGTTGACTGTGCAGCGATACCCAAAGAGCTGCGCTTCGTTACTAAGCAGCAAGTCACTTATCTAAACCTACTATTGCCAAAAACCAGAGATGATGTAGTCGAAACTCTGGGAGAACCTTATTGCCAACTGACATCGGGAGGCGAACGCTGGGCAATGCGACAAGGATTTGTAGATGTGGAATATAACCCCGTGAGGCTGAGACTGAATGCAGATAAGCGCGAGGAGAATTAACTACAGTGACTTGAGTGCCAAAACCAAGTGGGACTTGCTAACTTTCTCTTCAATGGCGATCGCTTTTGTGATTTACATTACTCCCTTAAGTAGCCTCGCCCAAAGATTTTGGCAGCAGCTTGCGCTTAACTCTGGCATCAGATTTGTTCCTGGAGCCGTTCAAATAGATGAGCCGACATCTGCCGCTCCATTACCGAAAAGCTTAAAATCCTCTCCCCAAAAAGGCGACATCATTGCAGGATACCAAGTCACATCGCCTTGGGGTTCGAGAAACACGGGAATCCCTGGAGCCAGCACCTTCCACGAAGGCGTTGATTTGGGAATGCCCATAGGCACACAGTTGCATGTCATTGGGCAACCAGGAGAAAAAGTTCAAGTAAGGTGCTGGCAGGATAGCGGACGAGGTGGGTTAGTTGCCTCCTTCAGAACAGGTTGGGGCACAGAGTTCGACTATTTGCACCTATCAAAATGCCAACCCGGCGAACATGAATCGGGCAGGATAATTGCCCTTTCTGGCAATAGCGGGGTCAGCAGCGGGCCCCACGCCCACATTACCCAGCGTAAAGGAAGGAGCAAGGTTCCACCTCAATCAGGTTATTTGTGGTGGGCTGTTACAGGGAGCAAGCCATAGGTATGCAAGTTAATATCAATTTTTTATGCGGCGGAATGGTATCTATTGTAATTATTAGCAGCTTCGGCAATGAAATTGTTAATAGCACCACATCGAAAGCTAGAGTTAGTGATTCAAAACTCGAAGAACTTTTCGCCTCTTCTAATTCACTTGGTGCTAAAGCCATTTGTGCGGCTGAAGGTAATTGTGAAAATGGCATGAAAACATGGCGATATGTCGGGCACAATGACCCCGCCAACGGCAAACTCAACCGAGGTTGGTGTAGTGATCAAGGTAGAGCCAAGGGTAATTTAGATAGTGCAGATCAAGGATGTTTAGAGTACGTGAATGAGCGTGTACCCAAGCTAATAGAAGCATTTCAATCAAAGGGTATTGAAGTAGAACCAGAAACTTTTATCAATGCCATTGACCTGTGGAACCAAGCCTCCCCGCGTGTTTCTGATAGCTATCCTGGAAAATATGCTGAGGCGCTAAAAAAAGGAATGGAGCCAAAAGAAGCTATTGATTATGCCAGAGTTGAAGCATTCCGCCTCAATGGCAAATTAGATGCTGGTGGGCTATTTCGTATCTGTCGCCGCGAAGGTAGATATCTACAATATCCTTTGATGTCAGAAGCGTGGCGACGTAAGTGTATTGGGGAAGATCAAAAACGTCGAGCAATAGCGATCGCATCTGTCGTTAAGGCTGGACAATGAATGATATAGCAATACCATCGCCACCTTTGCCAGCTTCAACTTGAATTTGTGCTTGGTCGATAAATTGCATATTTTTAGAGTCCTGAGTAGGGCATTGGGCATTGGGCATTGGGCATTGGGCATTGGGCATTGGGCATTGGGCATTGGTAACTTCTTCCCCATGCCCCATGCTCAAAATTAACTGCGATCGCTACAGCTATAAATTGAGCATTCGCCCCTACAAAAATTCTTCATTCAAGAGTAACTTGGTTCGTCTCTACCAATACCTAATTCTCTTAGCTTGGCTTTGAGACTTGCCCAATCTTGACCACAATAGTGATATTTTTTGTCTCGAACATTAGCCAAGTAATAGCCAGGTTTACCACCGTTGATGCGAAACAGTTCAACAACAATTTTCTTTTTAGTTGTACCAAACATAAATTCTATATCACCCTCGCTTGGTAGATTCAGTGGGTTATAAAAGGTTTTACTTTTAAGAAAATGCCAGTAAGATTTTTCTGGAGTAATTTTACGTTCGATAATTCGGTATTCGATAGGATGAATTATGTTATCCATAAACTTCAACTAGGCTAAACTTTAATTAAAGAAGCCCCCAAGGGCCAGTTGGGGGCTATTAAGGGCTACGGATTAGCTTTCGCCTTCCTCGTCGTCGATATCCAGGTCATCTATTATGTCCTGTCTATCGATCTGCTCTTTCTCTTTGGTTATGGGGTCAGTATCAACCCAAACACCATCCTCGAATTGAAAGATTCGGAAGGCGGGCATTTCGCCCTCACCTTCTCCGTTGCCCTTGTAACTCGGATCTGTCAATTTACCTCCTTTATGAGGGTGTAACTTTTATTGCCTCACACTTATAATTATCACTTGTTTAGGTAAATACGTCAACCACTTTTGGGTGAAGTTTTAGTAGAAATTAAAATGAGTTCACCCGATGCGATCGCATCTAGAAGCTGACCTGTAGAGCCTTCGTTATCGTATGTATAACCTAATTTTTGAGCTATTTCTTTTAGTTTGTCTGCCGTTCCAGGGTCTACCCTGGCATGAATATTAGTGCGGTCAAGCTTCTTTCTGCCAGCCATAAATCATCAATTAGTGGTTTACGAATATTCTAGCAGCATTTTTTTATGCTTCACCACCTCAGCCCGACGCAAGCCAGCACCGCGAAGCATGGCGATTAGTGCAGCGTCTCTAAAACCTGCCGGGGTGCGATCGCTGGAACAATTAAGCCTGGCGGCAACGCTTCATCAAAATGTACTGCTTTAGTGTACCAAAAATTCTCTACAAATACGGTAGTAGCGTTGTCTTTCCAAGTACCATTAAGAATGCCTTGGGTGTAAAAATCACCTAACCCAAATGTGCCTGCATTCCATTGGATGGTTAACCCTTGGATTAATGCATCTACTGATATATGCGTTAATTTGGAATTACTGTTATTTAATGTCCAATTGGAGCCGTCCCAACCGTAGTTTTCCCACGCATAGATATTATCAGTAAATAATTGACGCAAGGCATTGCTCAAACAAACTATGCCGCCTTGCAGATGCAGAACAGTCGCGGTATTTCCCAGTGAAGTATAAGCATTTTGAAAAATATTGAAAGCATTGATAATTGCTGTATTGCTAATTAGAAAATCATTGTAAAAAGCTATTTTGTATAAATTGACGCTACCCCAGACGCTATGAGTCAAAACTTGACTTGGAGGAGAAGCTATGCCTGCCGTAGTGGTATTGCCAAAAGTCAGTTTCAATGAAGCGATCGCCCAAAAGCTATTGATATCGCTAACATCTAAACTAGCTGCCCACTGCTTAACGTTACTGTTGTCGTAGCCAGTGATTGTAGTAGCGCTACTGGCATCGTACCAAACTACTCGACGGCTTGAGCCTGGAGTATTGGGACTATCAATAACAATTGCTAATTGGTCATTAATATTACTAGGATCAGCCTTAAGAAAAAGCGCTCGACTCCAAAAGCTATTAGTCAGCCCTGCGTAGATAAATGTAAGATTTGTTGCCCAATTCGTTGAATTTCTTAGGAAGCCTTCAAAAATGGCAAAAGCTACGTTGTTGCGTCCTACATCGACACCATAACAAGGTGTGGGAACTTGTTGAGTAACTGTGTTATTTACAATATCAATTACCCATAGCCCAGTAACACGGCAAGCGCAGTAAATCAGTTTGTTGGCGATATCCACCGCACATTGTCGCAGGGTGCTCAGGCTGAGTGCTGGGGTGGTGGTAGAATCCCAATTGGTGTAGCTACCATCCATCAAATCCAGTAGCGTGATGCCCGTCTGATCGTATTGCACAACTTGGGTGTTAGAATAGCGCAATAAATCATTATCTTCAATCCGCCAGCCATGCATAAGGGCTGCTGCTGGTGCATTGGGGTTCCGAAAAGGGCAAATAATGGTGCGATCGCTGTAAGTATTACCATTGAAGCCCAAATGCAGCCGCTTAGAAAAATTGTAAGTTGCTACCCCCATGCCGCCCCCAAGGGTGATCATGTAACGGTAAATCTCTGGCCATCTACCTGCCCACGCTCCGCCAATTGATGGGTAAGCAGTACCTATAGCGGCATTACTTGTATCAAAGAAAGGTAGCGGTGCGCCTGCTCGATGCGACCAAATTTTTTGAAATGGTGGCTGAAATACTAGTTTTGCAGGATCAATATTAACAGTTTGAGCGGCGTATCTCGATATCCGGTACGCCGATGAAGTATTTTCGGTAAAACCAGCAACAAATTTGGCGCTAGGAGCAAGAGAATTAGAGCTTCCCGTTAATAAAGAATTAAAAATTACGCCGATAAATTCATCAGTATCGCCTGCAACGCCAGATTGCTGAATTTTAAAAGTTGTCGATTGTTTGTACTTATAGTGTGAATCGATTATTGACGCTGCTGTCCAATTCCTACCTCCCGGTAATCTCCCGTCAATTATTCCGTTGTCTTGTTGAATATCTATATAAGGAAAAGAATCAGCAGGTGTATTGCAATAAGACGCGCCTAATGAACTATGTCGGCAATTTTTGTTGCCAAAAATTGCCCCGCCAAAATCTCTAATAAATCTTGATGATAATCGCTGCCCATTTGTGTTTGTTACTTCAATTCGATAATAAATCGTTAACACTTCAAATGAATTCTGGGTGCAGGGAACAGACAAAAGAGTTGCTGCATAATAATTCGGTGATTTAAATAATCCTACTGTGTAAAAAACACGTGGTGAAATTGGTGCGCTAATTTGATTTTGAATTTCTCCAAAATTAGGAATAATTGACTCGTACCAAATTGGCGAATTAACACCAGAGGGAACAGTTCCAATTGCTAAAACCCCAAGTATCACTGGATTAGAGCTAGATGGCGGTGTTTGTGATGAGCTAATAATAATTGAAGTTGGCGAATCAAATAAAGGGGCGGGAGAACTTCCCAGTAAAGACAAATAAGTTTTTTGAACCTCACACGACTCAAAGTCGCGTGATTCCTGCTTCAACGATCTTTGCCTGAATTGCTCCAGGACTTACAAGTTCTCCACAGGCGTTTAGAGCCTCCGGGATACCCACGGCGGCTATTAATCTCAATCCCTCACCCAATATATTCAAGGCTGCATTATTGTCTCTCAAGTTGTAACTACTACAACTAGGGCAAGACCATTCACGCAACTTTAAATCCTTGACTAGTGGATTAATAAAACCACAATGATTACAAGTTTGAGATGAGGGATAAAAAGTACCAACTTTCTGCACAATTCTGTCATGCCACAAAGCTTTATATTCGAGCATTGTAATGAACTTAGTCCAACTAGCGTCTGAAATACTCAACGCTAGTTTGTGATTTTTCACCATGTTAGCAACTCGTAAATCTTCGATGCAGATAATGCTGTTTTCTTTGATTAACCGAGTTGACAGTTTATGCAGAAAGTCATCTCTCAAATTCGTAATCCGTTCGTAGGTATGAGCCAGCTTGATTTTCGCTTTGGCTCGATTACTGCTACCTTTTACAGTGCGAGATAGTTTTTTGTGTGCTTTACGTAATTTCCTTTTTTGAGTCCGGTAATATTTGGGATTATCTACAACTTCACCATTGCTTGTAACAAGATAAGATTTTATTCCCAAATCTAAGCCAATATTTTGAGCAATTTGAGGGTGTTTCTCTATCTCTGTTTCACACAAAATACTAGCAATATATTTACCTGATGAAGTGCGAGTTACGGTAACGTTTATAATCGTTCCACTAATATCCTGAGATTTATGAAACCTTACCCATCCACACTTTGGAAGCTTTAAACGATTTTTTATTACTTGAATATTGCCGTTAG
>NZ_JADEXR010000121.1 GCF_015206995.1 aff. Roholtiella sp. LEGE 12411
CCCCATTCCCTGTCTCTACGAGTCAGTTCACGAATCAAATCGGATTACTATATTATTCATATTATTTTTTAAAAGTCTGTTCTCCATATAACCTTTTAATTAAATCTTTATTAGATTTTATTTGTTTGTAATGATAAATTTTTATCTTACGAAAGATAATAGAATAAAAAAACATCTTATTTTGGAAAATAAATATTGATATACAGGTGAGACTCTACAAACCTTATCACCTACGTCATGCATGGTAAACGATAGAAAAACAGATAGCTGATGACTAACGTACTATGGCTGCAAGGTGGTGCTTGTTCAGGCAACACCATGTCATTTCTCAACGCTGAAGAACCGACAGTCTGCGATTTAATTGCCGACTTCGGCATTAACTTACTTTGGCATCCATCCTTGGGACTGGAACTGGGCAACAACTTACAAACACTGCTGCGGGATTGTATTTCTGGCAAAATCCCCTTAGATATCTTGGTATTTGAAGGCAGCGTTGTCAACGCCCCCAACGGTAGCGGCGAATGGAATCGTTTTGCCGATCGCCCCATGAAAGACTGGCTAGCAGACCTTTCCAAAGCTGCTAGTTTTATTGTTGCTGTGGGAGACTGTGCCACATGGGGAGGAATTCCCGCAATGTCACCTAACCCCAGCGAATCGGAAGGTTTGCAATTTCTCAAACGTCAGGAAGGCGGCTTTTTAGGTAAAGACTTCTTATCACAAGCTGGATTACCCGTAATCAACATACCCGGATGTCCCGCCCATCCCGATTGGATTACGCAGATATTAGTAGCGATCGCCACTGGACGCATAGCCGACATTGCCCTTGACGAACTGCATCGTCCTCAAACCTTCTTTAACACATATACCCAAACAGGTTGTACCCGTAACGTCCACTTTGCCTACAAAGCATCAACCGCCGAATTTGGTCAGCGTAAAGGCTGCCTATTCTACGACTTAGGTTGTCGCGGCCCCATGACCCATTCATCCTGCAACCGCATTTTATGGAACCGCGTCTCCTCCAAAACCCGCGCCGGGATGCCTTGTTTAGGTTGCACAGAACCAGAATTTCCCTTCTTTGACCTCAAACCCGGAACCGTATTTAAAACCCAAACCGTCATGGGAGTCCCGAAAGAATTACCGCCAGGAGTGAACAAAAAAGACTACGCCCTACTCACAATGGTAGCCAAAGATGCAGCACCACCTTGGGCAGAAGAAGACTTTTTTACAGTTTAGTCTAAAGTCAAGAGTCAAGAGTCAAGAGTCCAAAGTCCAAAGTCCAAAGTTAATAAATATACCTTTTAACGCTCGACCCTTGACGCTTGACGCTTGACCCTTGACCCTTGACGCTTGACCCTTGACCCTTGACAAAAAACAATGACAATTCAAACATTAGACATTTCACCTGTTGGTAGAGTTGAAGGCGATTTAGATGTCCGAGTTGATATCGAAAATGGGCGGGTAATCAACGCTTGGACACATGCCGAACTCTTCCGAGGATTTGAAGTTATCTTGCGCGGTAAAGACCCCCAAGCCGGATTAATTGTCACACCTCGAATTTGCGGTATTTGCGGCGGTTCTCACTTGACTTGTGCATCTTGGGCGTTAGATACAGCTTGGGAAACAGAAGTTCCACGCAATGCAATTTTAGCTAGAAATTTGGGTCAAATTGTCGAAACAATTCAAAGCATACCTCGATACTTTTATGGTTTGTTTGCTATCGACTTGACCAATAAAAAGTATCGCAATAGTCGTTTCTATCAAGAAGCTTGCAGACGCTTTGCCGCCTACACTGGCAAATCTTACGAAATTGGCATTACAATTTCAGCTAAACCTGTAGAGATTTATGCCCTGTTGGGCGGTCAATGGCCCCATTCTAGCTACATGGTTCCTGGTGGTGTGATGTGCGCTCCCACCCTAACAGACATTACCCGTGCCTGGTCAATTCTAGAGTATTTTCGCACTAATTGGTTAGAACCAGTGTGGTTGGGTTGTTCTTTAGAACGTTACGAACAAATTCAGACTTATGATGATTTCATGGATTGGCTGGATGAAGACCGAAATCATCGCGATTCTGACTTGGGTTTTTATTGGCGCATGGGTTTAGATATTGGTTTAGATAGATATGGCGCTGGTGTTGGTAAATACGTCACTTGGGGATATTTAGCCCACGAGGACAAATACCAAAAGCCCACCATTGAAGAACGAAATGCTGCTTTGATTATGAAAAGTGGAGTGTACGATAGTTTCACTGACACTCACACCTTAATGAATCCGTCTTTTACCCGCGAGAATACAACTCACTCCTGGTACGATGAGGGGACAGCAGACATTCATCCAAGCGATCGCACCACTAAACCCACTGCAAATAATACAAAAGATTTTGACAATGCCTATTCTTGGGCAAGTGCAGTATTGCACCAAGACTTCGGACGTTTGGAAGCAGGCCCCCTAGCGCGTCAATTAGTCGCGGGTGGCAAACATGGAGAATCTTGGCAACACTACGATGGGTTTATCTTGGATGTCTTCAAACGAATGCGTGGTGCTAGCATTCATGTACGTCAATTAGCGCGAGTTCACGAACTGGTGAAATTGTATCGCCAAGCTGAACACTGTTTGCGTGAGTTCAAATTAAATGACCCTTGGTACATCAAACCCACAGAAAAAGATGGCAAGGGTTGGGGTGCAACGGAAGCGGCGCGGGGTTCTCTGTGTCACTGGGTAGAAGTCGAGGGCGGTAAAATTAAGAATTACCAGGTAATTGCCCCCGGTACTTGGAATATCGGCCCTCGTGATGGTGAAGGTAAACGCGGGCCCATTGAAGAAGCTTTAGTAGGAACACCTATTTACGATTCTACTGACCCTGTGGAAGTTGGTCATGTGGCGCGATCGTTTGATTCTTGTTTGGTGTGTACAGTTCACGCCCACGATGCGAAGACGGGTGAAGAGTTGGCGCGTTTTCGCACTGCTTAATTGAGGATGGAAATTTAAACGCAAAGGAATCCAGAGGTACGCAGAGATTAGCTAATGGCTAGTTATCATTTAGTTAGTCATTAGCTCATCAAGTATAATTTCATGCTTGAGAATTACCATGACAACTTACCATGAATTTAGGATAATTATCCAAATCCTGCAAAAATTCTAATGGTGACATTTCAATCCAGTTTGCTTCCGCGTAAATATTCCAATTACTTTATGTCGATTGGTCACTCATCTTTAAGCAAACCATAAGCAAGTGTATTAAATATACCGTTTCGAGTTTTTGTATGCTGTCTTAAACACCCTTCTAGCTTAAATCTATTTTTCTCTAAAACCTTCATTGAAGGGATGTTGAAATCAAGAATATGAGCAGTGAGGCGGATTACTTCAAGATTATCAAACGCATATTGTATAAAGACAGAAAGCGCATCAGTTACTAATCCCTGTCCACGATACGCTTGAGATAGCCAATAACCAATCTCAGCTTTATGCTCTTTCCCAACTTTGAAGTCATCCGCGCCCATTGAACCAATCAAGTAACCTTCAGGATTGCGAATTGCAAAAGATATTTCTCTGCCTGATTTTCTCAAAAACTCTAGCCGACGCTGTATCCACCAATCTGCGGCAACTTCTGTATAGGGATAAGGGATGACAGGAATTAAATCAGAAATACTTTTGTCTTTGAGATGTTCCAAATAAGCAGCTTTATCTGTAGGGCGAATACTGGTCAAATGAAAACCATCACGGATGTTTAGTTTCATATCGGAAAGTTCTGAAAGCTGATTATTCAGTTAGTTATTAACTCATCAAGTATTACAATTGAGAACCACCTTGAAAACGTTCAGTGAATTCAGGATAATTATCCAAATCCTGCAAAGATTCTAACGGCGGCATTTCAATCCAGTGGCCTTCATTATGTAATTTGTCTACATAAGCATAAAAAGCTTCCTGGTCATCCCGATGAGCAAGAACGTAATCATGCAACTCTTTCTGACTCATGGCTTGAAAGTTAGGCTTACTCATCCTATGTACCTCCATCTTCCGTTAGGGTATATCTCTATAATATTTTCCTCACCTGCCAGAAAGAAGATATTTCCTGTCCGTTCATCCATACGAACAATATTTATAGGTAAGTAAAACTTTGTAAACCAGCAGCAAAGTATGTAGCACTGCGTTTTTTGTTCCGGTGTTGGGATAATCTCAACTCCACAATATTAATTAATGGCACGAGTATAACATTCTCTCAATTTTGGATGATTACTGACAATAGAAATTTCATCGGAAGTTTGGTTTTAGCTTGCTTTTCCTAGAGGATTGTTTTAAAGCTTGCATCAGAATTTCACCTGCACCAAACGAATTGTAGGGTGTAGGTAAGTCATAAGTTTTAAATGGTTCGAGAGGTGAAATATCTTCGTTGGTATCCAAATCTTCTGCTAAAATACGGATTAGCTTGAGTTTTTCTAGTACAGAAAGTTTCCGCACAGCAGGAAGTAGCTCAGTAAGTGTCATATTTTGCGCTCCATTTCTCCAACTAACCCCACTTACAGCTTACTGGATCTGACGTGCTTGATAAGAGTCTAAAAAATCAGAGCGATCGCTCCCCCAGTTCAGTACAACAAGCTAGTATAATTTGACTTAAGTGCATGTTAGAAGCGATCGCACTTGTCAGTAAATATTTATAACAAACTAATATTTCCGGCTTTTCCAATATCCCGGCTCTCGGCTACAGTGCATAACTGCCAGAATCAGAATGTAATCTTGTTCAATTGTGTAAAGAATACCATACGGAAACTTGCGTGTCAGACATCGCCGAACATCTTCATCAACTAAGCTACAACGATTAGGGGACTCTCTAATCTGATAAACTGCATTCTCAACAGTATTAATAAACGCTTGTGCTACTTCAGCACGTTGTTGTGCATAATACTGAACAGCTTCCGCATATTCATTCAGGGCTTCAGGGTGAAATACATACTTCATTACTCAAGCAGTCGTCTCACTTGAGCTAAAGCCTCATCTCCTGATATCGGTTGTATGGAACCACTCCTAATCTCATCTCGCCGCCTCTTGGCTTCAGTAGTCCAAGCAGCTTGAATAGTGGGATCTGTATCGAATTCCAGACTTTCAATGATTTTTTCTGCCAAAAGCACCCTCGACGCACTAGGCAAGGATAAAATTTCTTCAGTTAGTTGCTCAATTGACCGCATAGTTTGTGGCAAAAAGCTGAATTTTGCTTACAGTGTAACAACAATCTAACATGGCGGCAGGCTAAACCTTGTGTCATGAATCGAGTTTTGGCCAGAGGCGATGAGCTACGCCGACAATAAGACTAAGCTTAGTTTAGAGACTTAGTTTAATCTCATGGAAACCGTAAATATTCATCAAGCTAAAACAAATCTTTATATTATGCCATGATTAGAAATACTAAAGGCATAAAGGAAAAGTTTATGACTATTACTATAGAAGCTGTTTACGAACAGGGGGTACTCAGGCTATCACAGCCAATTCCATTAGCTGAGGGAACTCACGTTGAAGTCACTGTCATTGCAACTGAGGCTAAACCTAAAAACAAAACTCCTAAAGAAATTCTGGCAGAAATCGCTGCCATGCCCCTAGAAGCTAGCAATGATGAATTCTCTGGTCGTGATCACGATAGGATTCTTTATCCTCCGTATAGCGCAACATGATCTTAGTAGATACAAGTGCCTGGTTTGCTAGCATCGTTCCTTCAGATACCGAGCATCAGGCAGCATCTTCATGGGTTAGTCAGAATACTAAACCATTGTTAACAACAGATTACATTATCGATGAAACCCTAACCGTGTTGGCAATGCGATCGCTAGAAATTACAGCTTCGGCGATCGCATTTGCTATTTTGGCGATCGCATTTGCTATTTCGGCGACCTCATTTGCTATTTCGGCGATCGCATTTGCTATTTTGGCGATCGCATTTGCTATTTCGGCGGACTCATTTGCTATTTCGGCGATCGCATTTGCTATTTCGGCGATCGCATTTGCTATTTCGGCGGACTCATTTGCTATTTTAGCGAGGGTGTTTTGTAGTACAGAGGACTTCAATACTCTCTTACCAAAAGAGATTTAATTACCCTCCAGAAGCACTACCGAGAAACAGACTTAACAACGCTCTATTAAAAAGTAGCCAATCTAACCAAAACACAATATGAAGAATTGCGATCGCCCAAAACACAACTTGATAAGAAAGTTTGCTGCTTTTATGATGTAATTTCTGTTGAGCAATGAACGCACCTAACCAACCACCCATCAATTCGCATAAATGCAAAGTCTTCTCTGGTACTCTCCACCGTCCTTGTTTTGCACGAGATTTATCGTCAGCGTAGAGCCTAAAGGTAATTAAACTCATAATAGGATAAAGGATAAGCGGAATTGGATTGCCAGTAGTTAGTGCAAGATTAATTGAACCCAACCCAGGTAATAGAGATAGAAGCAACGTTTTTAATGCTAATGATGAAGATATCACCATAGACTTGGATGTAAATTTCGTCGGTGCGGTATAAGATGAAGACTGACCTATAGGTTTGGATTTAACCCCTTGAATCGATGCATTACACGCGCGTAATTTGTTGTCTTTATTAACTGTGAGTTCATAACAAATGAAATCACCAACTTGGGGACGATAATTAACGTCTTTAAATGCTGTGATGTGAAGAAAGACTTCTTGACCACCATTGCTGGGTTGTATGAAACCAAACCCCCGGTCATCTTTCCATATCGTTAGTTGTCCTTTATGTAAAACAGGTTTCATGAACAAGTTGTTTATCTATACTTGTTTTCTAGTGTGCCCCTATTTACACAAAGAGATAACACCAGTTTAACCTTTGGATTTGGAATACTTGTTCACAGACTATGGCAGAACTATTGTACCTATTTTGAAAGCTCTTTGCAGGTGGGGACAAAAATACCTAAAGCGAGTGATTCTGATGGAAAAGATTAAGCTTGTGGGCGATATTTTTTATTCAAAACTCGTAGCGTACCACACTAAAACTTATAGAAACATTGCGTTAGGCTTGCTTTAATGCACTCCAACAAAACTGAAATTTACCCGGTAAGCTTGTGTCTGATTTAGCGCTACATACATATCTTCCTCGCCTTCCCGAAGCAGCATTACAAGAGTTTACAGAATGGTGCGTTTTAGAACAGGCAAAAGCCGCAGGATGTAATTTTACTCCAGATAGAAGTAAGTTAGAAAATTTGCCCCCAGCAGACTATCTCCCGAAACTTATTGATCAGTTCATGAAAGTTAAACCAGACCCAATTAAGGCAGGTTTAGTAGCAGCGATCGCTGGTAAAGAAACTGACAAACATGCTTTATCTGGTTTAGCAGTTGTAGCCGATTTTGTCTCGCTTTATGTCAAGTATTTAATTCCTAAAGAGGGTATGACTCCAGAAGATGCAGAAGCGATATTAACTAAAGCATCGCAACATCAGCGTGAGAAACTAACTGAAATTGCCAAAAAACATGGTATAGAATTATAGTTTTTAATTGAAAATTTTTCAGAGGCTTTGGTTGATGATACAACCAAAGCCTCTGTTGAGAGCAACCGCTTAACATCTCATCTACAACTTTTACCTACCTTTGATTTAATGAAAACCGTCGTATCTCATTGGCGGTTTCTTTCTTTAAATCTATCGGTTTAATATCGGTTAGTTCTTGCCAAACTACATTAATTGGCATTAGAACTCCATTAACACCTGCACTGATGTATGGATACTTTTCACTCGCGGAGTCACTATTAATAGTCCACTGCCCATTTTTTCTATGCCTTATAACCTCACCTACATAAGCTACTAAGTTATCATACAAATCAATTTGTACTTTCTCGATTTCATAAGCTTCAGCTTTTTTAGATACAACATCCAAGCTCATGTATGAAAAATCAAGCTGAGTATGAGTAATTCGTAACTTTTCTGCAAGCTCATTAATTAAATCATCAATTTCATTAACAATTTCTATTTTATGCTTTGAGTAATATCTCCAATGAGAAACAGAGTTAGCTCGATTATTTGCAATATCTTCTCTTACTCTTTGTGTCCATTGGACACGTTTCAAAAAATATTCTTTTGCAAAAATATCACCTTTGCCAGGAATACTATATCCTTTGGGGTCAAAAACGAATAAGAATCTGTTGTTTGGTAGTTCATAGACTAGGGGTTGATTTTTATATCCAGTTGAATACGTTTCCTCAAAAAAGTTTGTAAATTCTTCGTGTAGCTTTCCTTCAGATTCAATCAACTTTTGAACTTGTTTTTTCGTCAAACGCCTATTGTTGAGAGAGTTTTTGTGTCCCATCGTTGATAATAAACTTTAACTGAGTTCCTTTTGTTTAATACACCTCATCATGATTACCAATATCAACAAATACGACATTCCCAGACTCAGTAAAATAAAACAATACTCTCTCGTCGTAATCGACCTTAAAACTCCAGAACTCGTTAAGCTTGCCTGATAATTTATGAGTTTTCAAGCTTTGATCAAATGGGTCTATTACAAATTGCTCTACTTTTTGCCAGAACCTTGTTTCTAAATCTACATTTCCCTTAATTCGCTTTTTAAAGGCACGTCGGAATGAAGAACTAAAACTAACTTCTATCATTACTCTTCTATCATTTGTCTTAGCTCATTAATATTGGAGGAAAACTTTAGCTCGCCGTTTTGGTTTTCTACCTGTGCTGCCTTAAAGTTTTCATATATTTCTTCTCGACGTTCTTCTCGTAGATACTGCTTGAGTAGCAATTGAATTTCTTGCTTTTCATCAAAAGAAAGACTTTTGATTGCCTCGACTACATCACTGAAACTCATAATCTGAAATCCTCTGTAGTGCTTACACGTTCAATTTAACACGATGATTGTTTTTCAGTATGCTCATTTAAAAGTGATCGCCCCTAATCAATACTGAACTAAAACGCGATCGCCTACCAAAAACCTTTGCTTGTAATATTAGACTTAACCTACTCTATACCAGTACTCATAGATTGGCTTATAGCCGATTCAGATATGGCAACAAGTGCCTACTTAGTAGCTGAATTTGCAACTGCTTAAACAATTAAATCTCGTCCCATGCTAACTATTATCGGTTGCGGTAATCTCAATCGCAGTGACGACGCCGTAGGCGTAATCATCGCTCAACGCTTACAAAAATATCTAGCTGAAAATCCTCATCCTAATGTGCGAGTTTATGACTGTGGAACCGCAGGGATGGAAGTGATGTTTCAAGCTAGAGGTAGTAAACAATTAGTAATTATTGATGCAAGTTCAACTGGTTCGCAACCGGGTGCTGTATTTAAAGTCCCTGGAAAAGAACTAGAGGTTTTACCGGAACCTACTTATAACTTGCATGGTTTTCGTTGGGATAATGCTTTAGCCGCCGGACGGAAAATCTTTCAAAATGACTTTCCTCAAGAGGTGACAGTTTATTTAATTGAGGCTGCAAATCTTGGTTTGGGATTAGAGTTAAGTCCTGCTATCAAACATTCTGCTGATTTGGTTTTTGAAGAAGTAGTTGCACTTATCAGACAGAATATCAACTTTTAATTAACAATCCAAAATTGAATCAGGCCCAATCCCGATAAACAGAGAGTTCATCTACCCTCATTTCAAAGGGTACGCCTTGGCTTTCTGGTGGACAGACACGAATTTTAGCACTGCTGATAATTCCGTAGAGTAATGTCCCCATTGGCACAATTTTTTGCAAAATACGCCAGTTAGTAACTTGATCTGGGCATTCAATTACTAATGTCATCGCATTAGCATGAGTTGTGACATACCAGCGACAACTAGATAAGAGATTTTGAATCGTGCGATCGCAAGCCTCATAGAAGTATTTGCTAATAGAATACTCTAGTTGCTGCCGTAGTATAATATCCGCAGATGTTGGTTGTATAGGATGTGAGTCATCACTATTAAAGTAATACATCTTTCTAGTCATTTCTCTTCAGGTTCCTACTTATATTCCAATGGCAATTCCATAGAGGACATCTTTATTTGTTTCTAATAATTCCTTGGTGTCATCATCATAGTAAGCACCAATTCCACTACACTGAACTCCCAAATAATTACTAGTTAGATAAACTCTATGTCCTAGAAAACCAGCTATTTGCATAGCAGTTTGATCATTTAGATAATCAGACACAAAAAATAAAGTTACAGTACAATCTCTGGCGATGGCTGCGCCAACGTCTTCTCTGCGAGACGCTTCGCGAACGGCGAACGCTTGATTAATGCATAAGTAACCTGTCTTTTCACTAAAATCACCTGCTTTCAGCAGATGTGTACCTTGATATAATCCAGCTAACATTCCATCTACTCGATGCACAACCGAGTAAATTTCCATCTCCTCATAATTCTCTGTTGGTATTGGCTGCTCAAGTTGCTGCAATATATATAAATAATCTTCTTGAAAAATGAACTGTTTCCGGAAACGTCTAATAGAACGTCTATTCCAAACAGTTTGATAAAACTTATCCTTGTCAAAGTTAAACGCAGGCTGTACTAACTTCTGCTGGTTTTAAGTTCGTAGTAAGGACTTTAGTCCTTACTACAAACAAAAAATTGAGATTTTTGTGACACTTGCGTAAGTTTGTCTGGAACTTCTTTTTAAGCGAGTAAGATAATGCCACACTAAAAAATCAAATTACTCAGTGTAAAGCTATTAGCATTAAAGTTGCTTAGTGTGACTAAATTACTGAAACTGGCGCTGACATCAACGCCATCAGTGTCAATTTGGATGAGAGTATTTGATCTGGACTGTATACCTCGGATATAACCATCACCAATCGGATTTGCACCTGTGTAGTTCAAGCTAGTCAACAGAGCATGTACTACTAACACATCATCCGTGCTGCTAAAGTCGTTAATGGTATCAACCCCTTCACCCAAACTAGCAAAGACAAATCGATCATTGCCAGTGCCACCGATTAAGCGATCGCTACCAGTACCGCCAACAAGTATATCATTACCAGCACCACCAGTAAGGGTGTCATTTGCATTACCGCCATCGAGGGTGTCGTTTCCATCACCACCATTGAGGGTATCATTGTCGTCACCACCAAATAAGTTATTATTCCCGCTGTTACCTGTAATGGTATTTTTCAAAGTATTACCAGTACCATCAATGGCGTTAGTGCCAGTTAAGACCAGATTGTCAACGTTATCTCCTAGTGTGAAACTAAAGCTGACACGGACAGTATCGGTTCCCTCATTCGCCAGTTCTGTAATTTGGTCGCTGCTGTTATCGACATAGTAAGTATCGTTGCCAACACCGCCAATCATTGTGTCATTGCCAACACCGCCATCTAAGAAATCATTACCTGCGCCACCATCAAGGGTATCATTACCTGCATTTCCTCTGAGGGTATCATTTTCATCACCGCCAAACAGGTTGTTATCAGCAATGTTTCCAGTGATGCTGTTTTTCAAATTATTCCCAGTACCATTAATCGCATCAGTACCTGTGAGAATTAGGTTCTCTAAATTATCGCCCAGTATCCAGGTAACACTAGCACGGACAGTATCGGTTCCCTCATTCGCCAGTTCTGTAATTTGGTCGCTGCTGTTATCGACATAGTAGGTATCGTTGCCAACACTGCCAATCATTGTGTCATTGCCAACACCGCCATCTAAGGAATCATTACCTGCGCCACCATCAAGAGTGTCATTACCTGCATTCCCTCTGAGAGTATCATTTTCATCACCGCCAAACAGGTTGTTATCAGCAACGTTTCCAGTGATGCTGTTTTTCAAATTATTCCCAGTACCATTAATGGCGTTACTACCCGTCAAAATCAGATTTTCGATATTTTCACCCAAGCTGTAGCTAATATTGGAGCGAACAGTATCAGTTCCTTCATCGAGGTTTTCGATGACTTGATCGCCACTGTTATCTACAGCATACGTGTCATTGCCTAACCCTCCGATCATGGTATCTATGCCAGTACCACCATGGAGGATGTCGTTTCCGGCTAAACCAAACAAGGTGTCATTGCCGCCTAAGCCTTGGATGTTGTCATTATCGGGTGTACCAGTCAAGGTATTGTTGGCTGCCGTCCCGACAATATTATTAATGAGATTGGTAATATTCAGTGCAAATGTATCGCTGATGCTGGCGTTGCTGCTGTCGGTGGCTCTGATTGTAATGTTGAGTGTACCTGCATTGGCGTTGGTTGGTGTGCCGCTAAAGGTACGGGTAGCTGGGTTAAAGGTCAGCCAAGTTGGTAATACATTACCATTTTCTAATGTGGCTGTGTAGGTGAGTGTGTCGCCTACATCAATGTCGTTGAATGTATTGGCAGGAATGGTCAAATTAAAGGCTGTATCTTGTGTGGCTCTGACATCAGCGATCGCCACACCCAATATCGGCGCATCATTAGTATTAGCAACACTCAGAGTAAAGGTATCGTTGACACTTGAGGCTGAGTTATCAGTTGCAGTAACTTTAATGCTCAGTGCTGTCACATCATTATTAGCAGGAGTACCACTAAATGTGCGAGTTGCTGCATCAAAGGTTAGCCAAGTTGGTAATGCGTCACCGTTCTCTAATGTGGCGGTGTAAGTGAGTGTATCTCCTGCATCACTATCCGAGAATGTGTTTTCTGGAATAGCGAAGGTAAAGGCGGTATCTTCTGTGGCAGTTTGGTCTGCGATCGCAATCCCTAAAATCGGTGTATCGTTGACTGGATTAACGGTAATGTTGAAAGTGGTGTTAGAAACCGCACCTCCTGCACCATCGGCAACGGTAAAGCTGAAATTGTCGCTAGTGGTTTCACTGCCATTGTGGGTATAATTTAGTAGGTTACTATCGATGTCTGCTTGGGTGAAGGTATCGTTAATTGCTAACGTTAAATTGTTGCGTAAAAGTGTGCCGTTATCTGGTATGTCCGTTAAGGTGTAAGTAACTTGGGTGGTGCTCTTGTCAACATCTGTAACTTGAAGTTGCGTATTGGCGATCGCACCTGTAGCTTGTTCATTGAGGGTTAAACCCTGATTCAGCGCCAGGACAGGGGGAACATTAGCACCAAGAATTTGGATGGTGGCTTGAGCAGTGCTAGGAACGGCTTGACTATTGCCTGCGTTGTCACGGGCGACACTGTAGAAGGCGTAAGTGTGACCGGGTTCGCCTATGTAGCTGGCTTCGGTGAGGGTGGTGTTTTCTAGCCAGGGAGTGAAGGGGCTACCGTTGTCGGAGACGTAGATGGTGTAGTTGGCTAGGGCTGAACCGTTGCTGTCATCGCTACCTGACCAGTTTACTAGGAATTCTGCGGTGTCTGTGGTAGATGGTAGTGCATTAATTGTACTGCTGGGTGTCCCTGCGTCGATGGTGTTGAAGATGGGCGGTGTGTCAATGGGTTCTTCGGTGTCAAAGACAATTCGCGCCTCAGCGTCAATTACTGCTCCTGTTTGCACATCTCGACGGGTGCGGATACTGTAGTTGACAAAGCCATCACCAGCACCATCTTCATTGTTGGGGGGTAGGAAACCTGCTAGGGCATCCTCTGGGATTTCTCCGGTTTCTGGGTCAATGGTGGTAATTGTCCAGAAGGCTTCACCTGTGGTGATATCGATACCTGCGCTGACATCTACATAGTAGCCTTTGGTGGCGGTGAAGTCTAGGCGATCGTTGTAGAAGGCGCGGTTGTCGGGTACGTCGAAGAAGAGGTCGCCCCAGCCGAAGTCGCCGACGCGGTAGGTGCGGAAGTCGAGGTCGGGGTCTAGTTGTTGGGTGATGACGACTTGTTGGGCGGGTGCTGTGGCGCTGGCTTGGTTCTCAAAGCGGATGGTGTAGGGGAGGGTGGAGGAGGCGGTGATCCATTTTTCTTCACCAAAGCCGGCGGGTCCGAGGATGTCGTTGGGGTCAATGGCGCGGATGATGGGGACTGTGCCGCTTTGACCCCCACCGGAACTACCGGAACCGCCTGAACCACCAGAGCCACCATTAGGTGGCTCTGGCAACCTAAATGTGACTGTAAAAGGAGTATCATCTATCCGCACTACTGGTACAGGTGCAGGATCATCTATCCGTACTACTGGTACAGGTGCAGGATCATATATAGGTACTACTGGTGTAGCTGGTGGAAAGTTATTAATAGTTGCATTATTACCAGATTGAACATTTACAATTCCACCATCAGAGTTATAAAGTGTAATATTTTTGGCATCATCTTCTTTATTACTATCTTTAATTTGATAATATAAAGATATTCCCTGAAGCACTAAAGCTGCTCCAGCAATCACTATAGGAACTATAATTACCAAACCAAACTTCCCTGTGGGATCAACAAACGTCAGTGGATTATTATTGACATATCTGTAAAAGTTAGTATCACCTGCTGACAATCCTAGTGGATCTTCAGAATTGAATCTACCTATTCCATTGTCGTAATATCTCGCCCGCATGAAATCAAGACCATTCCCCTCATCCATCACCCCCCATTGCCCAACATACTCAAAGGGGTTAGAAACAGTCTCAACTTTTGTTAAATCCTCGCCAAAAGGTAAATAACTGTAGCTATTAACATAACTTCCCGTAGCCCCTGTCAATCCTACAGTAGAACCAATCGCATCGTTATCATAATAATTGACAGCATTTGTCCCATCAACTCGGCTAACTAACCCTAAACCATGCGTATAGGCAGCAACTAAACTCCCTGAACCATCATATTCACCCACTACATTCCCTAAGCCTGTCGGGTCGAGTAAATATTCAGTGCGTTGACCATTATGAACACTAGCAATTCTATTTCCTAAAGCATCATATTCATAACTCCAAGTACCATCAGGAGTAGTGACACCAATCAGGCGATTTTCTACATCATAAGTAAAGGTAGAAGTAGCACCATTTTCAGTTTTACTAATTAAATTGCCATCTGCATCATAGCTATAAGTCGCGTCACCAGCAGAGGTGTATTGATTGAGATTATTGCCACTATAATTAGTAGTTACATCACTATCTTTAACAGAAATGCGATTTCCCGCCGCATCATAGCGATATTCAATCGTGCGTCCATTTGGAAGTTCTACGAAGGTTAATTGACCAGTAGCATCATAACCGTAATTCGTCGTTCCCTCTAATGTTGTAGCACTGGTGCGACGACCCACTTGATCATAAGTGTAATCAAAGCGAGAATTAACTGTTTCGTCAGCAGCATAGTTAACTAAACTCAGCAGTTGTCCCGCCGGATCATAGCTATAGGTGGTATAAGTTCCATTACCATTAGTTTCTCGTACCAAACGCCCAGTTAGTTCATAACTATAAGTAACAATTGCAGCGTTATTACCATCAGTTAAACCCTGTAGTTGTCCATCAGCATCATAGCTGTAATTAACCGTCGAGCCATTTTGGTCTGTCAACTGACTGCGACGACCCGCCGTATCATAGCTATACTCAACAAAACGCCCATCTTCTTGTGTTGCTTTAGTCAGCCTATCCGCCGCATCGTAAGTATAAGTAACGCTGCTATCAGCATCAGTCGCAGAAAGTAAATTACCCCGACTATCATAAGTAAAGGTGGCGTTAGTTCCATCGCCATAGTCTTTACGGGTTAATAATCCTTGACTATTGTAAGTGGATTCAATATTTTGATTGCGACGATTAACAGAAAGGGTAATATTTCCCTCACTATCAACACTGAAGGTTTCTCGACTATCATCTGCATAGATGATTGAGTTTAAATTACCTTGGGTATCGTAACCATAGGTAATGGGATTTCCCCGCTGATCTTTGAGTGTTAACAGGTTATTGAATTGAGAATCATAGGTAAATTCAACTTCCTGTCCTAAAGCATCAACACTCTTGATTAAATTCCCTCGATTATCATAGCTAAAGACAGAGGTCGTGCCATTGGGAGCAATTTGTTGAATCAGGTTGCCTTGTGCATCATACTGATATTGAATGCGTCGCCCTAAAGCATCTTCTGATTGAGCAACTTGTCCTAACTCATTAAGGAATACCTGAGACTTTACTCCTGTTGCATCAGTTATAGTAATACCCGTGCTTGTGTCATAGCTATAGCTGGCTTGAGGGGTACCATTGAGACTTTCTTGAATTAACCGCCCTTGGGTATCATAGTCAAAGCTAAGAACTGTACCGTCTGTTTGGGTAAGGGAACGCAGGGCATTTTTTACGGACAGGCTATCACTGTCATCGTAGGTGTAAGATACTGTTCCTTGGGCGTTAGCGACACTCAGCAGATATTCACCACTAATATCATAGGTGTAATTAGTAATTTGACCCGTTGCATCTGTTAACTGGCTAATGCGTCCCTGTGGATTGTAGGTGAAGGTAAAGAAATCACCATTGGAATGAGTTAAACTGGTCAAGCGATTATCAGTGTAACCTGCGGTGATGCGATCGCTGTTAAGGTCTTCTACATAATCCAGTTTGCCATCTAAACGGAATGCAAAAACTGTCCCGTTACTCTCCCGTAGCTGATAGGTATTACGTACTAAAAACAGAGTAGCATAATCTCCTGTTTGCCCTTTGTAACTGCCATCTGTTTGTTTTTCAAACGTGCGAACACTCCCCGATTGTTGGATAATCACATTATCTTGTTCATCAGCAAGGGCGGTAATATTCCAACTATTAGTCCAACCGTAACCAAACTCTCCTAATGTCAACCGTCCATCAAAGGAAGATTGGAAAGAACGCCCAATACCAAGGGTTAATCCAGGAGTTGGGGAACTATCATCAACCGCGCTGATTAAGGTGTTCCCCAAAAGAATATTACTTGCTTGTTGTATTTCTGCTGCAAGCAACACAGAAATATCACTAATTGGTTTTCCTTGTTGACTGAAGGTGTTAGCATTATCTGCAATTGTGGCTAAATACTCTCCAGTTGTTTGCCCCACAGAAGCAATAAAGTTACTCCAAATTCCATTCCATGCCTCTTGTGAAATGTAACTAGGACGAGAACTTTCTTTGATAGTTGACCAATCGAGAGACTCATCTCCTTCAGTAAGACTCTGTAAGTCAAATAAAACGCTATTTCCTCCACCAACAGTAGGTTTAAAGACAAGGGAAAAACTACCCCGTTCACCAGGAGAAAGAATTCCCGCCGGGCCTTCTGAACCCACAGCTAGAAATTGATAATTAGGAGTTAAATCGCCGTTAGTTAGTTGTAAGTTAGCATTTTCAGTATTCAGAGTCAGTATAGGAGAAAGAATATCCGTTTCTCCTGTATTGGCATAATTGATGGTAACAACTCCATTCTGTCCAGGTCTTAAAGCACTGGGGAGGTCTAATTGAGTTGCCAGATTACCAACAGCCCCCGTTGTCACAGTGAAAGCATCATCTAAAATCGCTGTCTGATTACTATTATTTACTTTGACATTATAAGCGCCAATATTTAGCCCTTGGAGGTCAAAGGTTGCCCATAATTCAGTGCTATCTTTCCACCAAACCTTAGTCGCTTGAAGTTGCGTTTCATCTGTTCCAACTAAGCTGACAACATCATTGGCTGTAAATTTCGCCCCTGAAATCTTAACAGTGGTTTGTCCTTTATTGCTGCCACGATTTGTTCCTAAACTGCTGATAGAAAAGTCTAAAACATCAGCTTCAATGTTGTAATTAGCAGTTCCACCACCGACATCAGTGCCATAGGCAAGAATATAGTAAGTTCCGCCGCGAGTGCTGGGAATGACCACCTCTTGGTCTGGAGATAACGCATCTGAAAATGCTACATCAAACTCACTGCGACTCGGCATATCGCCGTAACGAATGTACAACTCATTCGCCGCCGTAGTCGAAGCACTATCAAATTTCACCCGCAGTGTCTCACCCGCAGCTACATCAACTTTGTAATAAACCGCTTGTCCTTGTGCCAAACTGCCAGTATCCGCAGTTCCCAAATCTAATCGTTCCGCATCAGCATTAAATTGGTCTAGAGAAGCACTGAGATTATTACTTTCATTCGACTCAGGAATTTGATTGCGAATATCGCTCTTGACGATCGCATAATAATCACCAGGAAGTACACCAGGCAATGCTGCACTTAGAGTTTCACTATAACTACCACCAATAGCCA
>NZ_JADEXR010000016.1 GCF_015206995.1 aff. Roholtiella sp. LEGE 12411
GGCATGGGGCATGGGGCATTGGGCATTGGGCATGGGGCATTGGGAAAAACCATCCCCTTACCCTCATAACCTTTTCTCCTTCATCTCCCCTATCCTCCTCATTTCCCAATCATCTGTTAGCTTTTAAGCTTGGCAATGGATTTGAATCAGACGACTTAAAATCACCAAACTCACAGATAGAGCTAAATGGGCAAAAGCGACAGTGAGAACCGGGATTTGGTGGAAAAATTTTGCTGAAATTACTGGTTTTTTCCTGATATTTATGTAAATCATGTTGATGCTTGTGGGCAATATTAGCTAACTCAAATCCCAAAGATTCTAATTCACTATTATTAATGCTAATCAGTTCAGATGTTTTACCTATTTCTAAATTGTAAAATGATGCAACAGCGTGCCGTCCAGGGTAAAGATAACGAGCCGCCAGCAAATAAACTAATGCCTGCCGTCGGTCAAAAGCTGATTTACCAGTCTTGAAATCTATAATATGTAAAGTGCTATCAGACTCAATGAAAACGCAGTCCATAGCCGCATATAAGCGAAAGCAATAATCCTCTTGCTCAATCACAATTGGTTTAGGGAAACCTTCATCGCCCGGAGTTAATTGGATGATGTGTTTATCTAAAAGCAACGGAGCATCGTGATATTTCTTCAAAATTTGCAGCACGCGTTGCTGAACTTGATCACTTGAGTTGCCTAATTTCAGTAGCTGGGCAACTTTTTCTACACCATCTGATTGGTTCAACAGATGCCTGTGATGATGAAACTCATAAACGCCTTTTTGGGCGAGTATACCAATCCGCTGAGGTGCAGTGGCTTGCGCTAATAGCGCTTTGACTTGTGGTTCGTGTTGCCGAGCTTTGATAAACCCCCGTCTCATCTGGCAATGCCAGCGTTCTTGCCCTGTCGCTGGGGCAACTAAAGACCAAAGGTGATAACTGGCAAAAGGTCGATCGGGGGTTGACATTGCTAAGGAACAGTGAGAGAAAATACGGTGGGGAGAAGTCAGAGCGAGGGCTTGCGAGAACTCTGAGTATAGGCTTTCTCCGATGGTCTGTATCACTGCCGAGAGTACAAGACTTTGCATCTCTCCCTTGTATTGTTTGGATACAAGGCAACTTTTCTGTAAAAATAGTTGGACAGTAAGACCCGCATTAGGAGCAAAAGTTCAGTGCTCGATGGCTTGTCTTTTACTGTGGTAGGTGCTGCGCTTCTTTGTATGGGTATGACAAACGGAACTTTGGGAATACTTGCTGCTACACAAACCTGGCGATAAGCCTCCTAATAGTAATGATGATGAATGGGAGAAAGTGGCAAAAATGAGCGCCAGTAGCAATTTCAGCAAGATAAAATTTGGCACTGATGGATGGCGAGGGATTATTGCCGATGACTTTACATTTCCCAATGTGCGGAAAGTAGTAAGGGCGATCGCCAGTTACTTAGAAACAGCCTATAAAAAAGATAGACCAGTACTTATTGCCTACGATACTCGGTTTTTAGCTGACCAGTTTGCTCAAACAGCGGCCCAAGTCTTGGCTGATTTGGGTTGGGCTGTCAAAATTACTGATCGGGATTGCCCTACACCAGTAATTGCCTACAACGCCCGTCACTTAAATTCTGCTGGGGCGTTGATGTTTACTGCTAGCCATAATCCAGCACCATACTGTGGAATTAAATATATCCCCGATTATGCTGGCCCTGCCACTCCAGAAATCACTGATACTATTGTGGCAAATATAAAAGGTGCATCGGATGACTTACCTGGCAGCAGTCCATCAGGTTCAATTTCCATTTTCAATCCGAAACCAGACTATCTGAAATTTATCTACACCTTAGTGGATATAGAACGAATCAAAAGTGCCCAGTTAAAAGTTAAGTATGATGCGCTATACTCTACCTCTCGCGGCTATCTAGATGAAGTTTTGCAACATAGTGGCGCTGACTTAGAAAGTTTCCATACTTGGAGGGATGTACTATTTGGCGGCGGGATGCCAGAACCCAAAGGTGAGCAATTAGTTGGGTTAGTGGAAGCAGTACGCCGCGATCAAGCAGATTTAGGTTTAGCAACGGATGGAGATAGCGATCGCTTTGGCATTATCGATGAACAAGGAACTTTCCTCACTCCTAACACTGTGCTGCTAGTTTTAGCACGTCATTTAATAAAAAACAAAGGTAAAAGCGGCGCAATAGTCCGCACTGTTGCTACAACCCACCTGCTGGATAATCTCGCAGCAAAATATGGGTTGCCAATTTATGAGACACCAGTAGGCTTTAAATACATTGGTGAAAAGATGCGGGAAACTACCGTACTAATTGGTGGAGAAGAATCAGGCGGTTTAAGCATTATTGGACATATTCCTGAAAAAGACGGTATTTTAGCCGATCTGCTAGTAGCAGAAGCGATCGCCTACGAAGGCAAACCCCTAAGTCAACTTGTTAAAGAAGCGATCGCCGAAGCCGATGGGCCGCTTTACAATAACCGCCTTGACTTGCACCTCACCGAGTCTCACAAGATCGCTGTCATCGACTCCTTCACTCAAAACCCACCCGCAGAAGTTGCAGGAATTAAAGTCAAAGAAGTGGGGCGTAAAGACGGTATTAAGCTTTATTTAGAAGAAGGTAGCTGGATTTTACTGCGTCCTTCTGGTACAGAACCGCTGGTACGTGTCTATTTAGAAACCAACTCTCCTGAAAAACTTACCCAAATTGCTCAAGAGATGGAGAGCATGATTGCTAAGCTAGAAGTAGTAGCAGTTTAGAAGAACCTCACGCCTAACCCATCTTTGTCAACAAAGAGGGCAGTCATAACTTGGGACTAATTATGAAAACTCTGGCTCCTTTTTTGATATCCCTAGTTGTAGCTATCTGGGTAGTAGCGATCGCAATTATTTCAGTCCAAAATGCCACACCCGTATCTTTAAGATTCTTAACATTTCAATCGATTCAAATACCAGCGGGTTTAGTGTTGGCTTTTAGTGCTGGTTTCGGGTTAATCACCATGGCATTGCTACAACCATTTTGGGGTTTAACTGGTTCTAGACAGGGTAATTCTCGACTGGAAGACGACGCTGAATTTTTTGTTGATGATGAAGATTTTTGAAGCATGAGCCAAATTATACGAAGAAAGAATCTGCATTGGCAGGCTTTTTTTGATGCTTTGAGAAACCAATCGCACTGATCACAGGCTAAAATCTCAATGCAACGGATGGGCGATCGCTATGTTTGATTTCAAGTAGTACTACGTTATAAAGTAGTCACTAATTACAAGCTTTATAGGCAACTAACTATTGATTTTTATGGCTGTGCCGTACCAAAACATTATTACTATTGAACCAGGAAAACGAGGTGGTCAGCCTTGTATTCGAGGAATGCGAATTACCGTATATGATGTTTTATCATATCTTGCCTCTGGTATGACATATAAGGAAGTGCTTGATGACTTTCCTTATTTGACGCAAGAAGACATTTTAGCTTGCCTAAGCTATGCGGCTGATAGAGAAAGGCAAATGCTGACAATTCCAGCATGAAGTTACTTTTTGACCATAATCTATCACCTCGGTTAGTAGATCGACTGGCTGATATTTACCCAAACTCTCAGCATCTTTTTCTTATAGCTTTGGATAAAGCAGATGATCACAGTGTGTGGGAGTATGCGCGACAAAGTGGATTTATTGTTGTAACAAGAGATGCTGATTTTAATGAGTTGAGTATTTTGCGAGGATTTCCACCTAAAGTGATCTGGATTCGTCGTGGCAATTGTTCAACCAATCAAATTGAAGACATTTTGCGATCGCATTTAGAGGATATCCAAGCCTTTGAAAAAAAACCAAATTTGGGAGTTTTGACACTGTATTAGACTCGCAAAGTGTAAACACTGAGTGTAATTCTTGGTATGGGAAGCGGGGGGCGATCGCCATTATCTTAGAGTACCTCTACCTTGGAAGCCTCGCACTACATGAAAAAAGCCTGCATTGCCAGGCTTTTTTTGATGCTTTGAGAGAGCAATCGCACTGTTATAAAATTAAAATGTCCACTCGTGCTCTGGATCATCTAAGGCAGCACGAACAGAAGCTAAGTTAGCAAGGTCTTTGAAAGGGCTTGATTTAGCAATTTCTGTGATTGAATTTAAGGTGAAGGCTAATTGGTCATTATTACCAGATGTGATCGCACTATCAACGACAGTAAATAAAGCACGAAAGTTTTCGGCACGTTCATCAAACCAACTAACGCCTACAGAACGATAAGTAAGTGGATCATAAATGTTACAGAAAACTACTTTTTTATCCCCAGGACTAACGGCAATAGTGAGTGGATGATGCAGTTGTTCAGAAGTCAGGGCATCCAAAGATAACAACAAGCCTTTACAGAAGTAGGTATCACTTCCTGAGCGAATAATATAAGGTTTATCCGCTAAAACATACAAATCTGTTCTTATAACTTTACCGAATGTATTTTCAACAGTTTTATTTATTTCTATTCCTGTAATTACTCCAGTCAAAGCTCTCTCATAAATTGGGATACGTCTTTCATCTTCAGCAAGCATATACCAACAGTGATCGGGTTCTCTGCTAACAAAGACATATTGAGGTTTTGGAGTTTGTCCGAATCCTAATTTAACTTCCATATTTTTGATAAAGATTTTTGTAAACAAATTTATTTGGCAACAAGCTTTCACAGATTGAACCGTCAAGCTATGAGTAACTTTATAGATATAATTCCCTGACGAGCAAGACCATTAACATTAACCTTGCGCCTTTCGATGAAATTTAATTGGGTAATACCGATTCAATTAATGATTGCAACAAATTCTTTGATAGAGACGTTGCAATGCAACGTCTCTACAGCAATGCAACGTCTCTAGAGTGATCTATCTGCTGCATTGTTTTTTCAAAATGGTATGACGCTTGTTATAAAAATACATAAAAAAGGGCAGGTACAAAACCCGCCCTTAAAGGAATGGTAATTTAAACTAGCGATCGCTATCTAATTAGCAATTTCCGGCGCACTCAAAGAAATCTTTGGTATTTCTTTTTGCTGTGCTAATGTTGGCACGGAATCACGCAACCTTGCCGTCAATTGTACAGTTGTGGCGTCGTACATCTGAGTGAGCAATTTCGGATAGAAACCAATACCAATAATTGGCACTAACAAACAGGCAATGATAAATACTTCACGGGGTTCAGCATCTATCAACGCTTGGTGAGAGACTAATTCCTCATTCTCTTGACCGTAGAAAATTTCCCGCAACATTGACAGTAGATAAATCGGAGTCAAAATCACTCCAACTGCCATCAAAAAGACCACGATAACCTTGAAAGTAGAACTATAAGCATCGCTGGTAGCAAAGCCCACAAACACCATCAACTCTGCCACAAAACCGCTCATCCCTGGTAATGCCAGAGAAGCCATCGAACAGGTAGTGAACATGGCGAAAATCTTCTTCATCCTCTTGCCAACACCGCCCATTTCATCCAACATCAGGGTGTGTGTGCGGTCATAAGTCGCGCCTACAAGGAAGAACAAACTTGCCCCAATCAACCCGTGAGAAACCATTTGCAATACTGCCCCACTCAATCCCAAATCGGTGAAGGAGGCAATACCAATGGTGACAAAACCCATGTGGGAAATTGAGGAGTAGGCAATTTTCCGTTTGAGGTTGCGCTGGGCAAAGGATGTCAGGGCAGCGTAGATGATATTAACTACCCCCAAAATCACCAACACGGGTGCAAAATAAGCATGAGCATCGGGGAGCATTTGGGCATTCATCCGAATTAAGGCGTAACCGCCCATTTTTAAGAGAATGCCTGCCAGCAACATGTGTACAGGGGCTGTAGCTTCACCGTGGGCATCAGGTAGCCAGGTGTGCAAGGGAATAATCGGCAATTTGACGGCGTAGGCAATCAGAAAGCCAGCGTATAGCACAAGTTGGAAATTGAGAGCGAAGTCTTTTAGGGCGAGCGATCGCATATCGAACGTCACCGTATCGCCGTAAAATCCCATTGTCAGGGCAGATAACAAAATAAACAGCGATCCGCCAGCTGTGTATAAAATGAATTTCGTCGCTGCGTATTGCCGCTTTTTGCCTCCCCAAATTGACAGCAGAAAGTATATCGGTACCAGTTCCAGTTCCCACACCAGGAAAAATAACAGCATATCCTGGACGGCGAACACGGCAATTTGACCGCCATACATCGCCAAAATCAAGAAGTAAAATAGCTTCGGCTTGAAAGTAACAGGCCAAGCTGCTAAAATCGCCAGCGTGGTAATGAATCCAGTCAAAATAATTAGGGGCATAGACAAACCATCTGCCCCTACTGACCAATTCAAATCCATTTGTGGTACCCAAGGGTAACTCTCCACCAACTGCAAATCTGGATTGGAGAAATCGTACCTGGTATAAAAAGCGTAAACAATCAGTACAAAGTCTATCAGCCCTATGATCAGGGAATACCAGCGCACTGTTTTGCCGTCCTTATCGGGGACGAAGGGAATCAATAGTGACGCCGCTATTGGAAACAGAATAATCGTCGTCAGCCACGGGAAATTAGCTGTATTCATCGCAATTCGTCTGCTATCAAAATCATGTTTAGCAAAAAGTCACTAGTTATTAACTAACAGCTTTTTCGGTATTTGGTCTTCCTCGTTAGGTTGATTTAATTAAATTGGCAATTTCCGATTTTTTCTCTTGGGGGTCTATTTTGACACTTGGGGGTGCGGAATGTGGGTTGTGATACTCCCAGTCAAGTCAAAAATTTACCCCAAAAAAGCCGCTAAACTATAATTCTAGCGATGCGATGTCTACGACAAGCCGCTCCGCGTCTACGCGTAGCCCAACCCATCGCTAAAAATACACGATGCTATTTGGTGGTTGTTGAAAAAAGCGATTTGGTGCAAAAAAGCATGACAGGAGAAATAACCATAATGATAATCGCACAAATTGAAAGTCAGATTCGTTATGTCACCAACGTAAATGGAGAAACAACAGATGTACTCGTCCCTATAGAACTTTGGCAACTGCTTATAAGTTCCATAAATTCTGATAATGTCAGTGGTTTAGCTTGGATTGATGAACAAGAGCCAAAAGCACAAATATTAGCCGACTTACAAGAGTCCGTGGGACAAGCAGCAGTAGGACAAACTTTCCCCGTTTCAGAGCTTTGGGACTACAGTAAGCAATTTGATTGAGTTTTTTTAGTAAAATAGATACGTAAAGTTGAGAAGGAAAATTTGATTATGTCATCTCCAGCGATCGCTACTGTAATTAAGATGATGGAATCTTTATCTGAAGATGTGCAAGAAAGAGTTGCAGAACATCTCCGAGAGTACCTAGAAGATTTGCAAGATGAATTGAAATGGAATAAATCATTTAAGAAAACTCAACAACAACTGATTGCATCTGCCCAATCTGCTAAAAGAGAGATTGCAGAAGGACTTGCAAAACCAATGAACTATGAAAATTTATGAAGTCTGCAACTCTTCCTTCTTTTTGGGATAAATATCAGTCTCTTGAAAAGCAAGTTAGACAGAGTGCGAGAAAAGCTTATCAGTTATGGAGAGAAAATCCTTTTCATCCGTCTTTGCATTTCAAATGTATAAATAACGAGGAGAATATTTGGTCTGTCAGAATAACTCGCAATTATCGAGCAATTGGGGTTTTGGAGGGTGATACAGTTACATGGTTCTGGATAGGTAGCCATGACGATTATGAAAGCTTTTTTTCATAACACGATCGCTATTTGATTTACCACTTATAATAAAATTGCATATTTTGAATAATCCATCGCTAAAGCAGAAACACAAATAAGAACACTAAACTGCATATCTAATAATCTCCAATTCTGCTCCATTATTAACAGCTAAATCTGCTTTTTCTAAAACCTGTTCCGTAAGTGCATCACTTAAATAATATTCACCGCAGTTATCACAAATTTCTGCTGGAATTTTTTTTAATATAATAATACATTCATCTTTTTCTAATATCACAGTTACTAAACCTGGTTTGGTTTCTCCATGCTGACAAATTACGCATTTCATCATCTTTCCTAAATGTTGGGCTTCTATTGCCCGCAATACCATATCATTTATCTACTGTGTAGTCTGTCTCTCATAGCAATAACTTCATGCCTTTCTCCGATTTCACTAATCCTTACCAAAATCCGGCTAACATACCACAGAACTATCGCCAGCATATAAATCTACTGAAGTTATTTAAAGCTGATGGTTCTTATGTGCGTCCAGCAGAAGACCCTGTGACGATGTGGGCGCTTGAGATTTTAGTAGAAGAGTACGGTGTTCCACTAGAGGCAATGGAACTAGAACTAAATTCAGATTTTGCTGAGGGAACTCATCAAGGCGGGCGACGCTATCTAGGACGGGTAGATGTTGTAGTTTACGATGACCGTTATGCCGATTCTGTAGGTAATTTGGATGTAGCTTTCATTATGGTGGAGGCTATGGAACCAAGTAAAAAAGTTGGCGGGACTGAGGGCGAAGGTTGGGTTGATCATTTATTCTAACAGATGGACAACATGGTTATCTGACTCATTTACCAGATGGTATTCCATTAATTCGTACAACTAATGTGTTTAAAAATGAAATTAGGCTTGACGATGTTAGATATATTTCTCCTGAAGCTCATGCCGAAATTAAGGAGACTTACTAATGTCTCGTAGTGGTTCTGTGGGCATAGTCGCAGTTGTGCCATCTGAGGCAAATGGGTTTGCCTTCGGTTCATTTCAAATTAAATTTCGACTTCGTAAAAGTTTAGCAAATCCATTCTTTATTGCATATTTTTTGAATTCAGCAATTGGTAAAGCCCAAGTTGAACAACAGAAAACAGGTTCTATTCAAATGAATATTACTATAGAGGGTATTAAAGCACTTAAAGTCCCCCTACCAGCGATTGAAATTCAAAATAAAATAGTTCAAGAAGCAGATGAGCAACGTACTAAAGCTAATTTTTTACGTCATCAAGCCGAAGATATACTTTTATCAGCAAAAACCCGTGTTGAGCGCATGATATTGGGACAGGAAGATATGACATGAAGGAGGGCAGTAAATACCAGCCACTCCTTGAATTTTTGCGTGGCAGTGAGCAAAATGAAATAACTTTATCATTTACTGAAATTGAGACTTTAATAAATGATGTTTTGCCTGAATCAGCAAGAAAGAAACAGGCATGGTGGAGTAATCGCAAACAAGGTTCATCACAAGCTTATGCTTGGATGGAGGCGGGATATCGCGTTGAAAAAGTGGATTTTGATCAGCAACAAGTGACATTTCGTAAACCTCCTGATAAATATCAAGTTGAGCTTCAGGGTGATACTATACTGTGGAATGCTGAATTAATCAAAGCCCTGCGGCAACACATGGATTTAACACAGGCAGAGTTTGCACAAAGGCTAGGTGTGCGACAAGCAACAGTGAGCCAATGGGAAAAAAGTGTATATGAGCCGACTTTAGCCACATCTAAGTATTTGACTTTAATTGCAAAACAGGCTGGATTCAAAATTTAAACTAAACCTATTTACATAAAAATACTTTACCGCATATATTGTTTATTAGCCAAACATTTTATTCGGTAGAGCATGAATATTCAAAACACCGAACTAAAAGCCCTCTTCCTCTCCCCTGACGGCAACGTATACCCGGACAGTCTAATTTGCACCGGCATCATCCCCGCAGAACTCGACGGCAAACCCTGCCCCCATTCCCAAGCAGGGCGCTTTCCTGGGATTAAACCCCTCAATCCTGAAGACTCAAACTACACCATCGACAAAGGAAAACCAGGCGACCTTTGCCCAATCTGCGCCAAACAACAACTTGCACACCTTGGACACTGGCAAGGTCACAGAAATCAAATATTCCCTGAAGAACTGCTATTACTGCGGTTGTTCAAGTGCCGGATGTGGCTATGGCTAGTTGTCCCAGGACTGCACGACCATGATGCAACCCAGCTTTTACCACAAAATCTATGAGATGAGAGTGTTTAGAAGCGATGAAAACACACTCACACTTACAGCACAGCAACAAAATTACAAATCTTGTCAAAAGCCAGCAAATAAGTTTCCGAGGCTTCCTGCTGGCTCTTGGCTCCCTAACAAAAGGAGACATTCACCATGATAAAACCAGTTATTGCTCAAAATCATCCTTGGGTAATAGTAAAAACTGTAATTATTACCCAATCTCACACCGTCGCCCGTTTTGCTAACCGCCAAGATGCAGACGACCATTTAAGATTTTTGCATCGAACTATTCCCAACGGAGGTTTTGAGATTATGTTTGAACCGCCAAATGATGTAAAAGATATTGAGGAATAGCTCTTACAGTGGTTTAATTTGAGAGGCGATGTCTACGACAAGCCGCTTCCGCGTCTACGCCTAACCCAACCGGAGCATTGCTAAAAATGTATGATGCTGCTCAGTTATTCTTAAAAAGAAGCATCATACATCCACCAAAGGACACCGCAAATGCAAATTACCATCGAAATACCCGATGACATTGCCCATCAACTTGCTAATACCCCTGACCAACTTTCTCGCCGCGCCTTAGAATCTTTAGTGGTTGAAGCTTATCGCCATCAACAAATTTCTACTGCTCAAGTTCAACGTCTGTTAAATCTTTCTTCTCGACTAGCTACCGATGCTTTTCTTAAAACCTATGAAGCTTACCTACCCTACACCGTAGCTGACTTAGAGCAAGACTTACAAGCTATTGACCAAGCAATTACTCAGCAATGATAGTTGTTTGCGATACTTCACCTTTGTGCTATCTCATCTTGATTGATTGTGTTGAAATTCTGCCTCAACTTTTCGGTCGCATCACCATCCCCAATGCCGTCTGCACAGAACTTCTTGCCGAAGGTTCTTACATCCAAGTTCAAAACTGGATTGCCCAACCTCCAAGCTGGTTAGAGATTCAAACTACCACGCCTCTATTACCCAACTTATCTAGCAAACTTGGTATAGGTGAGCAAGAAACCATTTCTCTGGCTGTCCAACTCAACGCCGCCCTAATTATCTTAGATGATATGGATGCTCGACAAGCAGCGATCGCACAAGGTCTTAATGTCACAGGCTTACTCGGTGTTCTTTATCGTGCAGGAACCCAAGATATAATTGATTTTCCTAACGCCATTTCTAAATTGCAATTAACCACCTTTCGTGCATCTTCTGCCCTCATCCAAAGTTTTTTAGATCGTTATTACCAAGAACAAGGTTAATTTTGCCACTGTTGCTCTGCCAATGGATGAAATACAATTCTTGTCATTGTTAAGATGCACAAACTCGTCGAAACACTTCTTCAGCCGGAATACCAGTAATTTGATTAGTGTTCATATCTTCATCACGCTTCTGGGCTTCTTCAGCCCAACTAGCCGCAATTTCTTGATCTATTCCACTTTCTTGACCCAATCTTTCCAGTAATCTTGCTAATAAAATCACTTGAGAATCTTTTGGAAGTGCAAGAACTTCGGCTTCAAGCTGTTCAAGGGTCATAGTCAGTACCTAAACTCTCTAGTACAGTACCTCTTATTCTAAGCATTAGCCTGCTTCATCTTTAAGCATCTTAATAATATGTTTTGCAAGTTGCTCTTTGATTTCTCTATGTCTGGGAACAGCTTGAGAAATTTTTGTTACTGGATTCTGATACCAATCATGTTTGCCACCATGACGAACGAAGATACAGCCCATTTCTTCAAGCTTACTGATTAAATCTCTTCGTTTCATGAAACTTCAAGTTCTGCAACTCTACGAATATTTTGGATATTTCCACTTGTTAATTCACTGTAAATATCGAGTAGATTTTCTCTTAGCTCCTCTTCGGTTTCACCCTGAGTCCAATAGTCAGGATATTCTTCGAGATAACCTAACCACATATCATCATCTTGCCAGTAAATGTATTTCTTCTTAATCATTTGCCTATTCACTACCTTTTTCTGAACTACGAGGTTTTTGAGTACTCTAGAAAACTGTATATTAAATTAATGAACTATTAGGCAAAAAAAGGAGTCTAATTTAGACTCTGAAAAAACTTAGGGGCGGACATTTGCCCACCCCGATTAAAATCAGGTGACACCAAAGACAATCACTAAGCCCAAAACTGCCCCAAATACAATCAAGGCATAAAATTGAGCGCGACCGTTTTCTAGGTATTTCAGACCTTCACCACTAACAAGGGTGAAAAAGCCTGTGAGGTTAACAGCGCCATCGACAACGCGGAAATCAACTTCCATAACTTGTCTGGCTAGGCGACGCAAGCCGATGACAAAAACTCGATGGTAAATGTCATCAAAGTACCACTTGTTGAGGGATAACTCGTAAAGTGGTTTAATTTTAGCAGCGATCGCTGCTGGGTCGATTTTACCTCGCAAATACATGAGGGAAGCTAAGGTAATCGCAATTAAGGAAATTCCGACTGAAGCCCCCGCCATGATATAGAATTCCGTCGGGTTAAACTCAGCGGCTTTTTCTATAACTTCCGAGAGGGTTTCGCTAGGAGGAAAAATAAACTCCTCGAAGTAATTGGCATAGGGAGTCCCTACCAAACCAATCAAAATTGAAGGCACAGCCAACAATGCCAACGGTAGAGTCATTGTCCACGGTGATTCATGAGGAGCGCTGTGATGCCCGTGGGAGTCATCAGAGTCATGGTGAGCACCAGTCGCTGCTAATTCTCCTTTTTTCATTGCCCCAGGGCCAAAAATCGGGGCTGGTTCTGCTGACTCTAATTCCAGGACAATTGTCGTCGCTGCTTGCTTGAGCTTTTCCTGGATTTTCTCGTCATTCCCCCGGAATTTGCCTTCAAATGTCGAGAAATACATTCTAAACATATAGAAAGCAGTAATGCCGGCAGTTAGCCAGCCGATCAACCAGAGAAATGGGTTAGCCTCAAAGGCCTTCCCAAGAATTTCATCTTTTGACCAGAACCCAGCAAAAGGTGGGATACCAGAAATTGCCAAGCAACCAATCAAAAAAGTAATCGCCGTGATGGGCATATACTTCCGCAATCCACCCATCAACCGCATATCCTGTGCCAAGGCGGGGTCGTGTCCGACGACTCCTTCCATTCCGTGAATTACAGAACCAGAACCCAAGAACAGCATCGCCTTGAAATAGGCGTGTGTCATTAGGTGGAACAGTCCAGCACTGTAGGAGCCTACTCCCATTGCCATCACCATGTAACCGAGTTGGGAAATGGTGGAGTAAGCCAAGCCTTTTTTAATGTCGTTTTGGGTAATCGCAATAGTTGCGCCCAAAAATGCTGTAAACGCCCCAGTAAAGGCAATCACGTTCATTGCTGCTGGAACGTGTTCAAATACTGGGTACATCCGGGCAATTAGGAAAACACCCGCTGCCACCATCGTTGCTGCGTGGATCAAGGCAGAAATGGGGGTGGGCCCTTCCATTGCGTCTGGTAGCCAGACATGCAGAGGAAATTGGGCAGATTTGGCCACCGGGCCTAAGAAAACTAAAATCGCAAACAGGACAGCAAGAAAGTTGCTGATAGAACCTGATTGCACCAGTTGTGCGAGGCGATCGCCCATCACATCAAATTCAAAGCTTCCTGTCGCCCAGAACAGCCCCAGAATGCCGAGTAACAAACCAAAGTCACCTACGCGGTTGGTCACAAATGCTTTTTGGCAGGCTTCTGCTGCTGACTTGCGATCGTACCAAAAGCCTACCAGCAAGTAGGAACACATCCCGACTAGTTCCCAGAAAATATAAATCTGTACTAGGTTGGGGCTGACCACCAGTCCCAACATTGAGGAGCCAAATAAGCTGAGATAGGCGTAAAACCGCACGTAACCTGGATCATGAGCCATGTAGCCATCGGTGTAAACCATGACTAAGAAGGCTACCGTTGTCACAATCACCAGCATTAGGGCTGTCAGGTGGTCAATAGTGTAGCCCATGCTCAGGTGAAAATTCCCTGCCGCCGCCCATTCCAAAGTACGGAGATAAGGCGCATGTCCTTGAATTTGACTCCATAGCAAGGCAAACGACAGCCCCATGGCCGCTCCCATCAGGGAAATGATCACTACAGCGTTAAGCTGCCGCAAGCGGTTTGTCACCTGATTCAACGAGATTAACCCTAGACCGACCAGCATTGCCCCAAAAAGAGGAAATACTGGAATCAGCCAGGCATACTGATAGATTACTTCCATCACTGACGCCTACTTTTAAAATTCTTGACTAAGGTAGGACAGTGCTGTACACGGTGTCCGCCGCAGGCAACTGTCCGAGTCGAAACTGTTAACAATTGTGACACACACCCTTTAGGATAAAATACCCCACTCAATAGTCTTTGGGTGGGGTGTTAAGCATGGTTTTAGATTTGCTTGACCTACTACATCGTCCACAGTCGATAGTCAAGAGTTTAAATACTCACTTTTGACTATTGACTATTGACGATTGACTGTTAATTGTCTTTATGCTGAGCGACACTCCAAATCTGCGGTTTTTGTGCTGTTGTAGCTTTTAGGGCAGTTGCTGTAGCTGACTCTAATTTCTTCCAAGGCTCGACGTAAATCTTCTCTGCCGCGAAAACTTTCCAAGCGATGCCGGACAATACCATTTTCAATCAATAGTAAAGTTGGCAATGACTTTAATTTGTAAGTATTAGACAATTTGAAATTTTGATCGGCGTTAACCCCAACTAGTTTAATTTCCTCACCGTACTGGGCTTTAAACTGCAATAACAGTGGCTGGATAATACGACACAATCCACACCAAGGTGCTTCAAAGTTAACTAAAACAGGAATTGGAGATTCTAAAACTTCTTGAGTAAATGTCCGCTCACTAACCGACAACACCATGACGCCTCTTGGATTATAGGGTTTTTATATCAAACTAGCTATCAGCACCGCAAGCCAGTAACTGCCGATAGATGCTCTCAGGACACAGATATCAGGACACAGATAATTAGGCAAAATAATGAGTGCGTTGATGTGTCTCTGACAAAAAAGCCAGCGCGACTTTCACGGTGGCTTTTTTGGATTTTTAACTCCTGATTGCCGTGGCTACCTGGAAATTAAGACTGTTCTGCAATTTACTCCCAGGAAAGGCAACTGACCAACAACTACCAATATAAAATCTTAAACCGACTGAATGCACCCCCACTCATAAATGTTTGAATTCATCCTACATTGATTCGGTAGCAGTTGATAAGCTCAAACTTCTATCTGTTTTGTATTTCATGCTGATGTTGGGGATCATCTAAGATTACCATCCTATTTTACTAGTTGCTTCTAGCAACAGAGGGTGCGACCACCAAAGTAAAGCTATAAAAATAGCAACTCCGAAATAGGCAGGACGGAGAAATTCCAGCCATTTGATAGATTGACGACCGTCAATAATTGCTTGAAAGGGAATAATTGAAGTCCGTTGTTTGACAATTTCAAAGGCTTCTCCATAGCGGCAACTCAAGCGGCGATCCCCATGCCAAACTCCAAACAAGTGGTGTAACACTAACCCAATTGATGTCACTAAAGTAAAGGTACTACCTAGCCAAAGAGTATGAGCGAAACACCAAATTATTTGTCCTACCATCTGGGGATGACGGGTAATACGAATAATCCCTGTCTCATAGAGGTGGACTTGGGGCTTTTGAATGGCAGCAATTTCTAGTAGATTGAAGGTAGCAGGATATAAAAACAAAAATGAAATCGCTGACAGCACCCAAACAGCTTCCCGTACCCCCGGTACTCCCTGCACCTGCCAAAGTAGCAAACCATCATAGCGGTGGTTAAAAAAGTAAATAATTAATATCACAGCCAGCGGTAGGCTGATTAATGCAAAGAGAACGCGATAAAGCCTTGGTGCAATGTATTTTTCTGCCCAAGGGCGCAAAGCAGCGCCCCCACTGTGAGCGATCGCAAAAGCTAATTGTAACCCCAGTATGACAAAATGACTGGGGGTTAACCAAGGATTCAGCATCATATACACAGGTAAAGTAATTTCAAGAAAACTTAATTCAGTACATCGATACCACAAAGTGTTCAAAAGAGGACTTTAGTCAAGATGTTGTGTTACTGTCTCTTTCGAGTCAAGCCTTCAAGTCTAAGATGCAACAAATCATGCCCGGCTGATTGCTATGAAACCTGATTTGTTGCCACCGCTCCTTTCAAAGTTTGTGGGTTGAGCCTTATGTCTGACCTTCCTTTCACTTTAGATCAGTTACGTATTCTAAAAGCGATCGCCGTAGAAGGGAGCTTCAAGCGCGCCGCTGATAGTCTTTACGTCTCCCAACCTGCCGTGAGCTTGCAAGTCCAAAATCTAGAACGGCAGCTGGATGTCCCCTTATTTGACCGTGGAGGACGTCGCGCACAATTAACCGAAGCAGGGCATTTACTTTTAAGCTACGGGGAAAAAATCCTTAGTCTGTGCCAAGAAACCTGCCGCGCGATCGAGGATTTACAAAATCTCCAAGGCGGTACTTTGATTGTCGGTGCTTCTCAAACCACCGGCACTTATCTTTTGCCCAGAATGATCGGGATGTTCCGGCAAAGATATCCAGATGTGGCAGTGCAATTGCACGTCCACTCTACCCGGCGAACTGCTTGGAGCGTAGCTAACGGACAGGTTGATTTAGCGATCATCGGCGGAGAAATTCCAGGTGAACTGACAGAATCTTTAGAAGTTCTTCCTTATGCTGAAGACGAACTGGCGCTAATTTTACCTGTCTTTCATCCCTTTGCCAAACTTGAAACAATCCAAAAAGAAGACCTATACAAATTACAATTCATTGCTCTAGATTCTCAATCGACTATTCGCAAGGTAATTGACCAAGTGCTAGGACGTTGTGAGATTGATACAAGACGTTTTAAAGTAGAAATGGAACTAAATTCCATTGAAGCAATTAAAAATGCTGTGCAATCTGGTTTAGGAGCTGCTTTTGTCTCAACCTCGGCGATCGCTAAAGAGTTACAAATGGGCGTTCTACACTGTGCCCCCATTGAGGGCGTTGTCGTCAAACGAACGCTGTGGCTAATATTTAATCCCAATCGCTATAGATCTAAGGCCGCTGAAGCGTTTAGTCAGGAAATTTTACCCCAATTCGCTAGTCCTGGATGGAATCAAGATATGTTAAAATTAACGCAAAAAAATCTAGTGGTAACTACGTTGGATGCAGCGACACCCAATGCTGGAGGAGTATAAAATTGAGTCCAGCGTCAAGAACAGCGAGTCACATACTCAGAGTTATCACAGCACCAGCTTCCAACATATCTGAGAGTAGGGTTTCTCTATAGACTTAAAGCCGCTCGTCGATGGTCAGCGCTGCGCGTAACCTGCGGTGTTTCCTCAAGTTAAACAACTGCAAAGACGCCAAAGGCAATCAGGGAATTCCCCCGTTAAGTGAACTAGCATTCAGTAGTCAATAGTCAGTAGTTAATTGGTAAAGAACTTTTGACTTTTGGCAACTGACAACTGACAACTGACCAAAAACAAAAAATGGAAGTTCACTGCACTCGTCCACGCTGTCCACGACCACAAAACTATTTTGTGGATTTAGATGATATTACGACACTGAAAACCGCACAGCAAAAATACTGCACTACCTGTGGTATGCCACTGATACTAGATGGTCGCTACGTACCAATTAAGCTGCTGGGAAGAGGAGGATTTGGAGCAGCTTTTTTGGCACGCGATCGCCGAATTCCAGGAATGCGTCAATGTGTGGTTAAGCAGTTCCAACCAGCGGGAAATTTAACCTCAACTCAACTGCAACAAGCGCAACAGATGTTTGAGAGAGAGGCAGAAGTTCTAGCACAGATTGGTAACGAACACAAGCAAATTCCTGACTTGTTTGCGTTCTTTCCAGTGATAGTTAATAGCCTGCAACCAGGACAGCAAGAGCAGTTTTTTTACTTGGTGCAAGAATACATTGATGGGCAAAACCTAGAAGAAGAATTAGTTCAAAAGGGCAAATTTTCTGAACAGCAAGTATTAGAGTTACTGCAAGAAATCCTCAAAGTACTAAAGTTTGTTCATAACAGAGGCATAATCCACAGAGACATCAAACCTTCTAACATCATGCGCCGTTGTGATGGTAAACTTTTTCTGCTAGATTTTGGTGCAGTTAAGCAAGTAACAAACGTCCCATCTGGTTCTGCTGCTTCTTCCACAGGAATTTATTCCATGGGATTTGCACCGCCTGAACAAATGGCTGGAGGTCAAGTATTCCCATCTACAGATTTATACGCTTTGGCTGTAACCATTCTTACCTTGCTAACAGGTCAGGAAGCAATTCAACTGTTTGATGCCTATAGCAACCAGTGGAAATGGCGAATGAAAGCGACTGTAAACCCTCGCCTTGCTGATATCTTAGACAAGATGCTTTTACCTGCTGCTAATCAACGCTTTCAGTCAGCCCAGGAAGTTTTAGATGCACTGGACTTACAGCCTCTAGCCCCTACACAACTCAATCAGCACCTTGTAACACTACCGCCACGACTACCAAAAACTTCTAATCCTGTCCCTCCCCGGCAACCAAATCAACCAGCGTTTACTATAGTGGAATTATTGGGTGGGGCGGCATTTAGTGGGTTTGAGGGGGCATTAATAGCGATCGCTCTCTTCAGTCTAGTCAAATCATCAATAGTTACTTTAAGTATTGCATCTGTGATTTTGGGAATATTGATATTTGCCCAAACTAAGCGGTGGATTGAAAAGTTCGATTTATTAATTATTCCGACAATAACTTTTGCTATTATTTTTTTTATCCCCTTTTTACAAGGGGGTCTTGACATTCAAACAGTAGTAATTTTATCAGTTGTAGCAGGCTTAGTTGCCATTTCAGTGACAGCTATATTTCGACTTATTTATAAATTACTATCTCTCATACTTTAAAAAACTCTTGGTGCTAACAGCCACCTATATCTCAGAAAAACAAAACAATTAACTTTTTTTAGCCGCTGTCATCACCATTACAAAAAGAATTTAGTTTGAAAGCAATTCCAGTGGGGATTGATGGCATTGCGATCGCTGTCAACTACAATCTCAACATCCCTGGTATAACTGTCGCTCAACTCAAAGACATTTACATAGGTAAAATTAACATAATTCGCTAATAAAATACCCGTTCTCCAAATACAATCTCAAGTATAGTAATCCGATTTGATTCGTGAACTGACTTGTAGAGACACCGAATGGGGGATAGGGGATAGGGAATGGGAAATGAGTTAGAGGTGTACGCAGTTCTTTCAAAAATCAAATAGGAATCCTATAGTAAGCATTTATTAAGTACTTGTATTGAATGGACGTGGGGGTGATTTGCTATGTCTCAAAAAAATGAAATACCTATTCTTGTCTTATCCATCCTAATCACGGTCGGGCTTATAGCAGGTGGATTTTGGTGGTTTAACAGAAAATCTGGTCTTGACCTAAATAAAATTAATTTAGATAGCACCAACATGCCTCAAGCCTTATCAGAAAAACCTAACGCCACGACTTTTGCCTCAGTAAAGGATGTTCCTACGGGATTATTCAATTATGGAGGTAGTACATCTTGGGCACCGATACGATTGGTGGTTGATCCAGCAATTCAAGCAGCGCGACCAGAGCTTCGGTTGCGTTATGTAGAACCTAACAGTGCATCTCCTGGTTCTAGTACTGGGATACAGTCGCTGATAGATGGACAACTAGCTTTTGCCCAGTCCTCCCGACCAGTTCTAGATCAGGAGTTAAGCCGTGCCCAGCAGCGTGGCTTTAATTTGAAACAAATTCCTCTGGCAATTGATGGTTTGGCAGTAGCAGTTAACCCCAGTCTTAACATCTCAGGACTGAGGATAGACCAGTTAAAGTCAATTTACACAGGAAAAATTAATAATTGGAATCAATTGGGCGGTGCTAATCTCCCAATTAAGCCTTATTCCCGCCGCATTGCTGATGGCGGTACGGTTGAAGTTTTTGTCCAAGACATATTGGGTGATCAAGCTTTTGGCTCTAATGTGGAGTTTGTTTCTACAACCACCCAAGCCTTGCAAAAATTGGCTGTTAGTCCTGGTGGCATTTACTACGCTTCTGCACCAGAGGTAGTTCCTCAGTGTTCAATCAAGCCCTTGCCGTTGGGGCGGACGCAAGGGGAATACATTGCTCCCTACCAAGAACCATTTGTCCTCCCTTCTGAATGTCCTGGTAAAAGGAACAAATTGAACATTGAGGCTTTCCAGTCAGGAAAATACCCGATTACCCGCAATCTGTTTGTGGTGGTCAAACAGAATGGTCAAGCTGAGGAACAAGCAGGTGTTGCCTATGCCAACTTACTGCTGACTGAGCAGGGACAGGAACTGATTACCCAAACTGGGTTCGTCAAGATTCGCTGACACCTGCTATTGATGCTCTAGCTGGCTCTATTAATCGATTCTGCTGGCAAGCAAATAAGATTATCCCCTTGGGTGAGGATTAAGCCGCGTTGACGCAGTTTACCCATCAAGCGGGTGACGGTGACACGAGTCGAACCAATCGCGCTACCAATTTGGGCATGAGTGAGGGGGAAAGGCAGACAATAGCCGCGAATCACATCGGGATCAGTATCGCTCATTGCCGGCTCTCCATATTCTTCAATCAACAATGTGAGAAATCCTAAGAGTCTGTCAATTGTGCGTCGTTGTCCCAAGGCACTCAGCCACAGCAGCTTGCGCTGGTGCTGATATCTAAAGGCATCCATAACTTCGCGGCGGAAGTGAGGCCAATTATCTAAATCGTGCCAGTACATCCACAGCACCGCAGTTTGATCAACATGGGCGTAAGCCTGGAGTGTGAATGGTGATTGGGCAACAATTTCAAATGGCTGTCCCGCTCCCACAAAACCCAAGAAAGCTTCTTCTGGAGTTCTATTGATTCGTCGAGACGTTAGCTGACTGGCAGTAGCACTAACCTGGGCGGTTCCTACCATACGGATCGCACCCCTTTGCACCAAATATAGCAATCCAGGTCGGGCTGGAATGCGCTCATCTTTGCTAAAGGTGCGGCAGCGATAGTGTTCTTGAGCCCAATCAAGAATTCGTTGCCAAGTTAAGAAAGGCCGTGAAGCCTCTGAAAAGGAGGATGGAGATTGCATAGGTAACAAAGAGCGTTCGGCTGAAGACAAAGACGTCATAAAAAGGTGCAAGGAGTGTCTTTGTGTTGGCGAGATAGGCTTAACGCCTAACAGCGCCAGCCATACAAAGAGCAAAAAGCAAATTAATTGCCTTCCACTCTTTTGTTATACTTCCTACTGTACAATGATGGTAGTAAAGTTTACTTACTATTCATCGATTATTCATCAAATTTTATCGTACTCTCATTTTTCTTCATCGAGATTAAACTTATATCTCAAGATAGATGTCTGAAAATCAACAAATAAGAAATAAAGACTTATTTACACAAAAATACGTGCATTATAGACTACTAATTAGCAAATATATAGCAATCAAATGGTTAATATATGGTTATTTAGCAAATGCGCTAAGTATTTATACTAAAACTAATAAAAACATATACACAGAAGATAAAAAAACTCATCTGTATAAAGATAGAAATGATATGAGAGTAATGTATATCTCAGGTATGGCTCTGCGGTTATCAAAATCTCAGAATAAAAAACCTATGGAGCTTGCCAATGCGATCGCCTCTCATTTATCAGCGATCTGTGGCGACGTTTTCAGCATCCAAATAGTTCCCCCCGGTTTGATACATTTAGAATTAACTCACTCTTGCTTAGCGCTTTGGTTACAAAGTCTCGCTGTCGGGCATTCAGAGGTAGATGGAGAGAGTGAAGGATGGGGAAAGTGGGGGATGAGGAGAGTCGGGGATCAGGAAAAATGCTTAATTTTAAAAGAGGACTCTAAGTTTCCCAATTCTTTGTTTGCTGTTCAATATGCTCACGCACGCTGTTGCTCTCTGATATTATTAGCTCACCAAGAGGGATTAATTAAACTTAGGGAACCAGTTCCAAATACTAGTCCAGCTTTTTGGAGTCTGATCTCCTCCAACCCCCTTCCCTGGCTCAACTGTGACGGAAAACTACACCTAAATCACCCAGATGAGCGTCGTCTAATTGCCGAGTTAGTGCAAGTGGTAGACAACATGAAATGCCCTGAGGTGAGCAGTTGTTTGAACTTGAAAAAAGCAGCGCTAAATCTGAGCCGAGCATTTGAAAACTTCTGGTGTAATTGCCGCATTTGGGGCGAGGTGAAAATCACCTCATTAGAGCTAGCTCAAGCTAGACTCGGATTGATCATGGCTACTCAGTCTGTATTGAAGTTTTTACTAGAAGACAAATTAGAGGTTTTTGCACCCTTGGAGCTATGAATAATTAGTATTTTTTGGATAAAAAACAAAAATTTTTATAACAGCTATTGACTCAGTAAATCACCTCAGCTATATTGGCAGGTGTGTGAGGAGCGAACCAGTAGGGGCACCGAGACGAAACACGGCCAGTCGTCGGTGTCCTTTCTGATTTTAAGTGGGGCACATTTAAAAGAGTGCTCTAACTACAGTAAAAACTTTTCAATTGCTACTGCTGCTCCGTCTTCTTCTACACCAGGAGCTACCCACTGGGCGATCGCTTGAACTTTGGCTGGTGCATTGCCCATCGCTACACCAAGGCCAGCGTACTCTAGCATTTCCACATCATTGAAGTTATCACCAATAGTCATAACGTTAGCTCTTTGTAATCCCAACAGTTCTTCAGTTAGATAACGCACAGCATATCCCTTGTTAACAGAGGCGTTAGTTGCTTCAAAGAAGGTAGCAACAGATGTTGTGAGATAGAGTTCAGCCGGTGTGTATTGACGGCGTAAATTCCCCAATAGCTCATTGATCAAATTTGTGTCATCGCACAAAGCTAGAACTTTTGTGGGTTCATTAGTTAAGACTTTACGTAAATCACCCACCGGAATGGGATTAATGCCAGAACGTTCTGCATAAATTTGGGTTTCTCTTGTTAACTCCCGCACATAGAGCTGGTCATTGATGTAGAAGTGAACAGATAGAAGCGATCGCAACTGAGGTTGTTCAAAATAGTCAATTAGCTGGTGGGCAATTTCTCTGGAAACAGCCAAATGACGATGAATTTTTTCAGTGGCTGGGTCTTGAATCCAGGCTCCCTGATAGGCTAATAATGGTAGGACAGAGCTGATTTCTCGGTGGAATCGCAAGGCTGATCGATACATGCGACCTGTGGCGATCGCCACTTGAATTCCTCGTGCTTGTACCGCAAAAATCGCTTGCTTGACAGCCTCGCTTAAGTTGTTAGACTTTCCGGCGATGGTGCCATCAATATCTACAACTAGTAGTTTTATATCTCTTGCAGCCATGATCTGATTACCAGTGGATGCCAAATGGCTAGCAGATGTTTTCTCCATAAATTCCCTAGGTTTAACTCCCAGTATGAGGTTAACAGGCTCTAGTAGCTAGCGGGGAGTAGTAGGAAAAAAATGGATCAACTAGAACATGCAACTGAATTTCTACGCTAATGCTGAAAAAATCGACTACATACATAACGATGATCTGGGCAGGGTTAGCACAATATTGTATTAATTTTGTTAACGATACTAAGTCTAACCAAGAAGAATTACACAAGTGTAAATTGGCATTTAATTTTTGGAAATTATTAACTCTGTAATCTTACTAATAAGTTTCAGTAATTATACTTTTTTAATAAAAAATAGGAAATAATCTATCTTTTGTATTTGTATTATCAAAATTCTTAAAAATATCAAAAACTAGTTAACAAATGTAGACATTTTGTTGTTTTTAGAGTTATCAATTAAATGATCAACCTAATTGACTTCACTATAAGTAAGTTTTCAAGGCTAAATTTAGTCATTTTTGAAAGCTCATTTATGGGCTAAGTGAAGTTAAAAATTCGATAAATCGAGTGAATAATACAAGGATTTTAATGAACAATAAAGGCTTGACTCGACTAATTGCGGTAGCGGCTACTTTAACTAGTGTAATTTCTGTAATGGCTCCTGCAAGTGCAGCCGACTTTACTTGGGGTGATTGGAATGCTAAAACTTCCGGCGTTCAAAGTGGAGCAACTGACACATCAGGGTTCCAATCTTTGATTCCTGATTTCCAACAATTGGTGCAACCAGAAGGAATAGCATTAGAAAATCTCAATAAACTAGATCCCACTAAGCTTTTTTTGAAATCTGACACCAATGTTCGCGTTTGGTTTCTCAACGAAGGCGCTAGCTATAAAAATCAGTTAGCTTATCAAACAATCAATGGTAGTCAGTCCCAAAAAGGATTGATTTTTGAAGATGCCTCTTGCATAACAGGTAATCTATGCGAAAAACCCAGTCAAGATGGAATCTTAAACGTCGGTGATTATGTTGATTTAGGGAGAATCACTAGTGGTACACAAGTCAGCTTCTGGTTGAATGCAGATGGAGCTAACCCCAACAGAACTTTTAACAATGTTTACGGTGCTCCTGACGCTGCAAATCCAGACGGACTAGAACACTTGGTTGCTTATGAATATAATGGTTATCTTCTAATTGGGTTTGAGGATTTGTATGGTTCATTAGGTTCGATGGATGGCGGTAATATCAGCCCTACAGATCGCGACTTCAATGACGTAGTTTTTGTTGTGGATTTTGGCAAAGACAATACGATAGCTTCTTCTGTACCAGAACCATCTACAGCAGTAGCGATGTTAGGTGTAGGAGCAATTGGTATGTTGAAACTGCGTCGCCGTCGCCAAAACACAGTTGAAGAGTCAGCTTAAATTAGACTATTTGTTCACGCGGCGGAAGCCACTGGCTAAAATAGGGTTATGTCTGAAACTTCTTTTAATCAGTTGACTTCCGATTCCGCAACCGCAACACGCCCCACGTTCATCCTCGTAGATGGGCACTCCCTTGCCTATCGTTCATATTTTGCTTTTGCCAAAGGGCGAGATGGAGGACTACGTACAAAAACGGGCATTCCGACTAGTATATGTTTTGGTTTTCTAAAGTGCCTGCTGGAAGTAATGGCAACACAACAGCCACAAGCAATGGCGATCGCTTTTGATTTGGGTTTGCCAACCTTCCGCCACGAAGCTGACGATACTTATAAAGCTGATCGTCCAGAGACACCAGAAGACTTTGTTCCGGACTTAGCAAACCTGCACGAGTTGCTCAATGGCTTTAATCTCCCAATTTTAACTGCCCCTGGTTACGAGGCGGATGATGTTTTGGGAACTTTAGCACAACGAGCAACTGATGCTGGGTACAGAGTGAAGATTCTCACTGGCGATCGCGATTTATTTCAGTTGATTGACCCTAACAAGGAAATCACTGTTCTAAATTTTAGTCCAGATGCACTTAAGCGTTCCACCAACAGCATCACCGAATTTGGGATAGAACAAGTTAAAGAAAAATTAGGCGTTTTGCCTTCGCAAATCGTTGATTTCAAAGCTCTTTGCGGTGATAAATCAGATAATATCCCAGGGGTCAAGGGAATTGGCGGAAAAACAGCTGTACAACTGCTGGACGCCTACGGTTCTCTTGACCATATTTATGCTGCTTTAGATGAAATTAAAGGAGCAACTCAGAAAAAACTGGCATCAGGTAAAGAAGACGCCGATAGATCTCGCTATTTAGCAACTATAGTTATTGATGTTCCTATAGAAATTGATTTAGAAGATTGTAAATTAAAAGGTTTTGATACAAGTGTCCTGGCAGCAATTTTAGAAAAGTTAGAATTCAAAACTTTTTTAGGCAAAATTAACGAACTTCAGCAACGGTTTGGTGGCAAAGTTGAAGCAACGCCAAAAATAGAAACAGCCGATACAGCTGATACAGAACCGGAATTTGAAGGCGAAGATGTTGCGTTTTTTAGTTTTGCCGAGACACAAGCTGCACAACAGCAATCTGCTTCTCCAATTCAACCACGCATCATCGACACAAAAGCCAAACTAACTGAGTTAGTGAAACTTTTGCAAAAATTTACCAACCCAGAGAGGCCTGTTGCTTGGGATACTGAAACCACTGACTTAGAACCACGAGATGCTGAGTTAGTGGGAATAGGTTGTTGCTGGGGAACGGAACTAGACGAATTAGCTTATATTCCCCTTGGACATAAAACCGGGGAAAATCTCAAAAAAGATATGGCGCTAGAAGCACTACGCCCAATTCTTGAAAGTGCTGATTATCCTAAAAGTTTACAGAATGCCAAATTTGACCGCTTAGTTTTTCGCTGTCAAGGAATTAACTTGAGCGGAGTAGTGTTTGATCCGATGCTGGCAAGTTACCTTTTAAATCCAGATTCTAGCCATAATCTGAGTAGCTTGGCACAGCGATATTTAGGGTTAGTTGGGAAAAGTTATGTAGATTTAGTTCCTAAAGGTAAAACTATTGCTGATATAGATATTCCTGCTGTAGGAGATTACTGCGGTATGGATGTTTATTCTACGTTTGGTTTAGTACCCAAATTGCGAGAGGAACTGGAAAAAGTTCCAGCTTTGTATCAGCTATTGTTGGAAGTAGAACAACCGCTAGAAGCAGTTTTAGCGGAAATGGAATATACAGGTGTCCGCATTAATTCAGCTTATCTTCAAGAGCTTTCTCAGCAATTAGAGACAGATTTAGCAAAGTTGGAACAGAAAGCAACTGAAATAGCTGGGGAAAAATTCAACTTGGGTTCTCCTAAACAATTGAGCCAAATATTGTTTGAAAAATTGGGATTAAGTACCAAGCATTCTCGCAAAATCCAAACTGGTTACTCTACAGATGCGGCAACACTAGAGAAACTTGGAGAAGTTGATGAGACAGGGTTTGTTGATGCGATTATTGAGTACCGCACCCTATCTAAATTAAAGTCTACTTATGTAGATGCTCTGCCAGCATTAGTGCGTCCAGATACCCAGCGGGTGCATACTGATTTTAATCAAGCAGCAACATCAACTGGTAGGTTGTCTTCTTCTAATCCAAATTTGCAAAATATTCCTATTCGCACAGCTTTTAGTCGCCAGATTCGTAAGGCATTTTTGCCAGAACCAGGCTGGTTAATGGTGGCTGCTGATTACTCACAAATTGAGTTGCGAATTTTGGCTCATTTGTGTCAAGAGCCGATATTGGTGCAAGCATATCAGCAAAATGAAGATATTCACACAGTAACGGCTCGCTTAGTATTTGAAAAAGAAGACGTAACATCAGATGAACGAAGGTTAGCGAAAACCATCAACTTTGGTGTGATTTATGGAATGGGTTCTCTGAGATTTTCACGTTCAACAGGGATAGATAAAGCTATTGCCAACGAGTTCATTAAGCGATTTAACGAACGCTATCCTAAAGTTTTTGCATATTTGGAAGGGGTAAAAAAGCAAGCGATCGCTCAAGGTTATGTAGAAACTATTCTCGGTCGTCGTCGTTATGTAGAGTTTACTAACAACAGTTTACGTCAATTAAAAGGTAAGAACCCAGAAAAGATTGACTTGAGTAAATTGAAGAATTTGGGGGCTTATGATGCAGGTTTACTACGCGCTGCTGCTAATGCACCAATTCAAGGTTCGAGTGCTGATATTATCAAAATTGCGATGGTAAGATTGCATGAGATTTTGTATAAATATCAGGCGCGTTTGTTGTTGCAAGTTCACGATGAATTAGTGTTTGAAGTCCCTCATCATGAGTGGGAAGAATTACAACCGCAAATTAAGTCTGTGATGCAAGATGCGGTGCAGTTAAGTGTGCCGTTGGTAGTGGATGTGCGTGCAGGTGAGAATTGGATGGAGACCAAGTAAATTAATGCCTAGAATTGTTTAACGAGTACGGCAGAATTTGCGATCGCTATCATGTTCAGGGTATTGCCAAGAATAAGCAAAATGGCTCACTCCCTTCAGTTGGGGAGCAAATTGGCGGAGTGCCTGCATTTGTGCTTCTAGCGGTGGACGATTACTGATTGGTTGTCCCCATTTGCCAGCTAAAGCTGGAATCACCTGCGTACCTGGTTTTGCCATACTCAAAACCCGCTGTACTTGCGCCACAATACAACTGACGTTACCGCAAGTCGCGTATAACATGGGATGCCACTCCAGCGTACTAGGGAATCTATCCCAAGGTTGCAACCGGGAATCATACCCTTGCCCTAATGTTTGGTTGCCATCGGAAAAAAACACCACCCCTGCGGGAATACCTTGTTGCTTTGCTGGGTAACTAGCTATGGTTACAAAATCTAGAATTCCTTGCATGGCATGAGCAACAAAGAGTTGCCACAACTCCCATTGCAAAAGTGGTTGTCTATCGGTTGCGGGCACGATTGACTTTTGTTGTGGTGGAAGAATGCGGCCTTGCCAGAGGGGTTCTTTTTCTTGGGGGTAAAGTTTATCGACTTCAGCTATATCTCCCGATGTGATGTATCCCCTACTCAAAAAGCGCCGAATCATATCCAGCCCTTTGTAATTTAGTGCCCGTTGAAATAAAGCTTCTTGAGTTGCTGGGCTAAATAGCCACAAATCTGTGACTTTGGTGGCGATGGAATTACTTCCTGTTTGTCGAGGATAGCGCACATAGTCAAATAGCAAGCCATCTGGGCGACGGCGCAGCACTTCCTGTACTATTTGGTAGTAGTCGCGTTTTGCTTGCAAGTTGTAGGGATCGATAAATACTTGACTACCGTCAGCTACTACATATAGGCTTGTTTGACCCTTGCCATTGCGGGCGATCGCTGTTTCTCTATCTCGACGCTGGGCGTAGGTATAGCCAAAATTGGTGGTAAACATCCAGGCGTAGACCTTCAAACCGCGTTGCCGACCTTTTTGAATCGCAACTGAGAGCAGATCGATGTTTTCAGTTCCTGGGGTGCGAATCACAGAAGGCCAAACCGTAGGATTAGCGCCAGATGGCAATAATACCTGTCCATCGTAAAATACTTCCAAATAAACTTGGTTATAGCCGCGATCGACAATCCGATCCATAATCTGCTCAATTGCTCCCGGACGAATGTCGCAGGGATACAAGCGCAACCAGATTGCTTGAATTTGCGGCCAAGTACGAGTGCGGCACTCCTGCAATTCCTGTGCTTGTTCTTGCACCAGCTTTTGGTAGCTAGTCTGGGCATCTTGATTGCCTTTGAAAGTTAACAAACGCAAGTTTTCTTTTTTTTGCGCCGCAGCTGGTGATAACTGACAATATTGGGTAACTTGCGCCTCTGCTGGTTGACTCCCTAAGTTGCAGAGCAACAAACTACTACTGAAAACTACAGTACACAGGCGTTGCCAAAATAATATTGGTCTTGTAACGTTCAATGGACGATTAGACATACGTACAGATATATAGTAATCCGATTTGATTCGTGAACTGACTTGTAGAGACAGGGAATGGGGGATAGGGAATGGGAAATGCGAAAAAAGGGAGTTAGAGGTGTACGCAGTTCTTTCAAAAATCAAATAGGAATCCTATAGATGGACAAAACAATCATCGCTCCTAAATTCAGATCATTATGGTGCGACATGATATTAAATTCTCTAGGTAATAAGGAATTTTTAGCCTACTTTTTCAAGACTGCTAAACTCCTATTTCTGTTGCCAGATTTTTTGAGAAAAATATAATAACAAGAAGTGCAAAAACTCTGAACAAAAAGCAGGCTTAACCTGCTTTTTGGAAAATAATATGAATACACTACAGTGGGGTAGGCATTATACTGCCCACCCTATAATCAAGGAACTATTTGTTGTAATCTACTCAATTGAAAATCGGTGCAGATTATTTATTTTATTGCGATTCCAAATTTCAAAGCAAAACTTAGCTAAAAATAACAAAGTAGTCAAGAGTTAAAGGTTTAGACTCTTGACTAAAGGCGGAGCGCCTTCGACTTTGCTTTTGACTTTTGATAGTAGGTTAGCGGATGGTTAAGCGCCACGCTTCAGTGATGTCTCTACCTGCTGTAACTCCTTCTCTAGGCGATTTTTGAGTTTTTGGGGTACGGGACGATTTGGGTAAGAACTGTAGTGTCCAGCTAAGGAGTTGAGAGCTGTTCGCATGGTTGTAAAGGAGCTAAGACCAGAAACAGAGTTAACCCGCTGGTAGCGAGCTGAAAAGTCATTAATTTTTTGACGCGCTTCTGCTTGAACTGCTGCTTTGTTTTGTGAATCTTCTGATAAATCTAGAGCTTGCCTCATGGAATTGACTACAGTTAAGGTGTCTTGGCGATAATCCCCTGTTAAACTATCTGGACTACCAGAACAGCCCATTAAGCCAATGGTTAGAACCAAAGCCAGTGCAAGCAGACGCGACCAATAGCGCTTCATATGCATTAAGTGAAATACTACGCAAATCAACGTCCATCGTATCTTGGATTGGTATCTTGGGGATCAATTCAGTGCTAAGTGAGAAGTCAAGGGTCAAGGGGAACCCGCCCAACGCAATGGCTCCTTTTGACTCTGGACAATCTCCACTAGGACTTACGCAACTGGCACACAAAGCTTCTGGTATAAGAGTCAAGGGTCAAGGGTCAAGAATCAAGGTTTCTTGGACTTTTGACCTTTGACTCTGGACAACCTCTGGCGTTAAAAATATGACACTTGCGTCCTGTCCACGAAAAAAATATGACACTTGCGTAAGTCCTATTTAATTCCTAACTGTTTGATAAAGAGTATCTCGTTGTTGGTAAGGTCTTCCTAAAGAAGCGATCGCCACTTGCAAGGTTTCCACTTCCATGCATGTGCCACCTAGAGCACCTGCCATTGTGGTAATATGCTCCTCCATCAATGTACCGCCGATATCGTTGCAACCCCAAACTAAGGCTTCCTTCGCACCCGCAAGCCCCAGCTTTACCCAACTTGGCTGATGGTTAGGAATCCAATTACCTAAGAAAATCCGCGCTACAGCTCCTAGTAGTAGCGCATCAGTTAAAACTGGTTGATTGCGTCCGACACGACGACGTAAGGGCTTAGGCGCTTCTTGCCCGACGAAGGGTAATAAAATAAATTCAGTAATGCGAGCTGGATATCCCTGATTGATCGCAGTTTTTTGGAGCGATCGCAATTTTTCTAAATGCTCGATTTGTTGTGCTGGCGTTTCAATATGCCCAGATAGCATAGTGCTAGTGGTGTGTAAGCCTAATTTGTGAGCTGTACTGACAATTTCTAGCCAAGTGGCTGTGTCAATTTTCTCTGGACATAGTATCCGCCGTACTTCATCATCTAACACTTCAGCTGCTGTTCCTGGCATTGAGTTAACACCAGCATCTCGCAAAGCGGTAATTACATCCGCATACTCAAGTCCGTCAATTCTGGCTATAAATTGCACTTCTTGCGGTGAGAAAGCGTGTAAATGTATTTGGGGAAATTCCTGCTTGATGGTTTCCACTACCTTGAGGTAATAAGCTAAAGATTTGCCGTTTATCTGTGCTTGTGGGTTCAATCCCCCCTGCATACAGATTTCCGTCGCACCTCGCCGCACTGCATCTGTAGCTTTTTCTAAAATTTGCGCCCAATCTAACCAATACGCACCAACATCACCATCATCTCTACGGAAAGCACAAAAACTACAGTGCTGCTCACAGATATTAGTAAAGTTGATATTACGGTTAATTATGTAGGTTACTGTGTCACCTGCTTGATTGTAGCGGAGTTTGTCAGCTGTGGCGCGAATCGCTGCGATCGCCTCTGGATCAGTTTGTTTTAATAATACCACTCCCTCTGAAGGAGATAAATCGTACCCCATCAGAGCACGCTCAAGAATTGTTTCGACAGCACTTTTCGTCACATTACATCTCGAAAACTAAAGTATCACTCTTTTAATTTTCTCAGTAAATCTTAAATTTGTGATGATGTAACCAATAAAATTATTCCAAATCCTACTTGTTTGTAAATACACCAAGGTCTGGAGAATCCCAGGCTCGAACATAAATCTTATTTTGAAAACTAATCTCTTGGCGTTTCTTTTGCTTGCTTCTTTTAGTTTCCATTGAAATAATTCCACAAGGTATAAATTCTTTATAAGGATACTCTTTTTCTGTAAATGCCGAAATATTATTTACATTAATATGTTGAATTTGAACCCTTTCTTGCTTATTTTGTTGCCAAATTACCCACAACGGATATTCCCAAGGATCATTCCCCATCGATAACCCAATATTTGAGCATTTTTCTGAGTTTAAAAATCCAACTGCTCCTATGTAAGTTTTTTGGAGATATGGTCTATTACTAAAATACTGCTCAATCCTGTTTGTTTTCAGTATGCTATTGTTAGCAATTATCGGTCTGTATCTGTTGAAAAATACCCAGCTTAATGATGATATTAGTAGAAATGTTATTATATAAAATGCTATTTTGTCTTTTTTTATCTTGGATAAAATAACGCCTATAAATGGAGACATCAACACAAAAAAAGGCAAATGCAGACGACTATTCCAGGCTTGCCATTTTACCAAGTAGCAAAACATAAAAAAGGTCGAAATTACAGTAACCAAATAAGGAAGAATATAATTTTGTTTACGGATATTTGGTTGAGTTATAAAAACAGTAATAGATATAATTATTAAAATTAAGTGTATGAGGTTGCCAGCACTGTTTTCATTACCAGGTATTCCAACTGTTGACCAACCTCCTGGCACAAAAAATGTTCGAGAAAATGTTATCCGGGGGTCATCAACATCTAGACCAATAAATATATGTATAATTTGGATTAATTTATTGGCTATCCCATTCCATAAACCAATTGGTGTGCCTATATGCAAAGCCCCATTTCTGAGTATATTGGAAAAAAGTGTATTAATACCAAGTATTTCATTTCTATAACTACTTGGTTCACCAAGCGGCGAGGCAAATAAATTATAATTACGGAAATAATGACCAATATTAATCAATAAAGATATACTACCTATCATCAAAGCTGGTTTCCACACTTGCCAACGTAAGCGTTTAATCTGGGAGAAACACAACCAAAGTAAGAAGGGAAATATATAAAAATAAGCTGTTCCCTTGCTCAAAATCGCTAGTCCTATACTACTACCAACTTGGAACCAATTAATCCAATTGCTGTTTTTATTAGCTTGTACAGTTAATAGCAGATAATAAGCAAGACAAAGTACCCAAAAAGCAACTACGTAATCATTTTGAGTGCTTGATGCTTGCAAAATACCCATAGGAATTGTTGCAACTACAACAGCAGAGAAAACTTGACCTCGTAAATTTGCTCCTAGTTGTTTTGCAATTAATGAGACTGCAATAATGCAGCCAATCATACTTAACCATTGAACTAAGTTAGCGAAGTAATCACCACCACTCAAAATTTGAAAGTGCAAAATTACAAACTCTGACCAAGGGTTTTGATATAGCTGTGGCGTATAACTTGTTGGATAATGAGCTACGCTGTGATTTTGTATCCAATGGGCAACACGACTCATGTGATAGTCCATAGAATCCCAGTTATTAGGTGGTGCTATAATAGCAATTAATCCAACTGTAATTACATAAAAAATTATGCCGAATAATAGATTTTTTAATGGTTTACTTAGTTTTAAATCGTTAATTATAAAACAACTATTTGATATTAAAATATCAACATTTTTAGAATTAAGTCGATAATTTGTAAAAATTAAGATTATACACATTACTCCCCAAACTGCTAAAAGCCAAACTAAAGTAATTAATTTAAAATAACTCAAGATTTCTGTGATTGCAGTGAGTAAAACTCCCCAGTAAGTAGTTGATAATATCAGAGCCTGACGCCAATCAGTCCGGTGTTTATTAATTATCAAAAAAATATTGATTAGACAGAGTAAAGGCAATATAATAAGCATTATTACAAAATTAGATAAAATGTTGTTATTTTTCAGTTTATTAAATCTGAGAAACAACAACAGTTTACGATAAAATTATCTTGATTTAATGATAAATAAAATATTTTGACTAAATTGACATTACTCAAAATATAGAGTTTGTTGAACTAGATTCCCAGGTTGGAGACGACTGGAGGGCTGATTTTAAGAGTGATTGATAATGATTTGCAGCATCCACTGGAGGTGTTGATGCAAGTGTATCGTACGATTAAAAGGGGCGCAGATTCGGTGGTAAGTCGTCATGTATATTGACTTGTTGATGGCACGGCTATGAAAGCTATTTTTTGGAGTGTATCTCACTTTTACAGAAGGATGATCTCGTTGCTACCTACCGACGCTAACCGCCGTGTACCTTTGGCAGGTGAAACTTCTGCCTCACAACAAACGCATTTGTATAATTGGCGGGCTTCTCTATCCTCTCGCTGGCTTCACCCCTTGCTTTGCCTGATGTGGTTTATCATCGGTATCAGCTTGCGCCTAGCCAACTTGACTGCAAAGCCTCCTTGGACTGATGAGTTTTCCACCTTAGTGTTTAGTTTGGGGAATAGTTTTTTAGAAGTACCCCTAGATCAAGCGATCGCCCCTGACATCTTATTGCAACCACTGCAACCACAACCCACCGCTAACATCCAAGACGTATGGGCGCACTTGAGTCATGAGACTAATCATCCCCCACTTTACTTTTTCCTTGCTCACTGGTGGATGCAGTTATTTCCCACACAAGGAGGTCTAGTTTCTTTGTGGGGGGCGCGATCGCTTGCGGCTCTTTTCGGTGCTGTATCTATCCCAGCTATCTATACTTTAGGCTGGCTAAGCTTTCGCTCTCGCTTGGTTGGCCATTTAGCAGCTGCCATGATGGCAGTATCACCTTACGGCATTTTTCTAGCACAAGAAGCGCGTCATTACACTTTGGCAATTTTGTGGGTGATTGCTTCCCTCGCCTGTTTGGTAATTACCACACGTCACATCCAAAATCGCATACAACTACCCGTCTGGTTAGCAATTTCCTGGGTAGTAATTAATGCTTTGGGTATTGCTACTCATTACTTTTTCGCTCTCACACTCTGTGCTGAAGCTCTAGTTTTAATTGTTCTGGCTTGGCAATACCACACACAGTTTAAACAAGAGAAAACTGGGAATTGGTTCAAAAAATTCTCTCCATCTTTCTCTCCCTGGGGGCGCATTTATGCGGTTGCAATTGGCACTTTCGTCGCAGGTGCAGTTTGGCTACCAATATTTTTGCACAACAGTTATGGCAGTAAACTGACAGATTGGATACAGCAACCACGTGTGGGATTTGCTTGGTTAAGCCCAATTTTCCAAGCTTTTGCGGCATGGATAACCATGATTTACTTGCTACCAGTTGAAGCACCACAGTTAGCGATTGTAATTGGTTCTGGGCTGGTAATGCTGATGTTCTTGATTTGGGCAGCACCAATCCTAGTTCGTGGGCTGAAATTTCAGCTACGGCATTCAGAAAATCGCTTGATGACTCAAGTATTGGCTGGGGTAGTTGTAGGGGCGATCGCTTTATTTTTTATCTTTACGTACTTTCTTGGTATTGATTTGACAAGGGGTGCTCGTTATAACTTTGTTTACTTTCCGGCTGTCATGGTTTTACTAGGAGCAAGTCTCGCAGTTTGTTGGCATTCTCCCAAAAAATTAATAGCAGAGAGAGATAAAAATAAATTGGGCGCTCAGCCTTCTTTGAAAAGGACTTCCAAAGAGATAGGCCAATGGAAAGAAGTCCGGAAATCGAAAATTGAGCCTTGGAACTTTAGGAGAATAACTGGTAAAAAAGCCGTGATGCTTATTTGGTTGATGGGATTTTTTAGCGCCGTAACAGTCATCTGCAATCTTGGTTATCAAAAATATTATCGCCCTGACCTTTTTGCACAACTAATTCAACAAACATCCCAAGTTCCAGTACTGATTGCTACCACTCAAATAACTCATGTACATATTGGGGAGATGATGGGAGTAGCCAGAGAGTTTAAAATGCAGAGTTCCCGCTTCCCAAATATTCTGTTTCTCCTCGCCCATCAAGACCAAGACCCTAACGCTTCTACAATTGCTTTAGAAAAGAACTTAAAGAAGCTACCACGACCATTTGACTTGTGGCTGGTGAATTTTCGCGCTCCTGTAGCAGAAGAAGTCAAAAAATGTGTTGCTCATACCCAATCTTTGCCAGTAGTGAACGGCTATGAGTACAAAATTTATCATTGTGGGAAAAATTAATCGCAGCAAAATTACTTTTTGTAACTTTCTGGCACACCCACTGGCGACAAACCTGCGATCGCCCGTAAGTTTTGGCAACGAATCAACTCGGTAAAATTTAAACCAGAACGCCCTTCAATCTTAGCTACTGCTTCAATTGCAGATAACAGATGCTCCGCTGCTTCAGTTTCTGAGTAACCACGCCGTTGTGCTATCCGAATTCCTACAGCATCGGCATTTAATTCTAACTCTTGAGACTTATTTGTGCGCCAAATGCGAACCAAGGCGATCGCGCTTAATCCCCCAGCCACAGCTATACCCACGACATCTGACTGTGTTGATTCCACTAATCCACCCAAAAGTCCCGCCAGTACCACACCTTGATAAACATCGGGTTTAAACCATTTCACTCCCATCAACCAGCTAACCATTTGCAATAACAGCAAATCACGTTGCGGCTTCGTCAGGCGACGCCACAAATCGAAGTTAATATATATGGGTCGTTCTCGATTCCAGGGTAGAGGAAAAGAAGCTTGCATTACCTTTGTCTGCTCTGGCTTACTAACGATTTTTGTCGTCATTCGACCAGAAGCAGGCATGACATCTAACAAACGGCGAATTTCAACATTTGGCTCCATATTTTTAATTATTAGCCATAATATGCATGGTAACTAATTCTGCAAAAGATAAACTTTTCGTGTTAATCTTTGATTTGTAAAACGTTGTGATAGTTTTTCAAAAGAAATATTCTATTGGTGAAAACCTGGGCAAATTACGGTTTGCAAATAGAACAAACACTAAAAAAATACTGGTTGAGTGGTTTTATCAGATGGCGGGATTTTATGGTATCCGTTTGCCCCCAAGTTCAAAACCTCCAAATTTAGGATAACCATTAAGATTACACTTTATAACTACATGGACGCTTTTGCTCCCATCCCGCCTGAATGGACGAACAAGGCAACACACGCTTACGATTTTTGTTGTCCTAACTGCCACTCAAGCAGCCTAGAAGCTGCAAAAGTTTGGCTGAATCGGCGATCGCCTGTAATCACAGAAGACCGTCGCCGCAAATGGCAGGAGTTTTACTACTGTCATTGTGATTGTGTGTGGTGGGCTTGGAGTAGCGATCGCCCCCCAACAGATATATCTAATCAGCGAGATTATAATCCTACATAACCCCATTTTTCCTAAACAAAAGCCCGCACCAAGGCGGGTTTGTGTTTATCTGATTAGCTAATGGTGAGCACTTAAGTACTCACCACTAACCCATAAACAATTTTAGAAAGTGAAGGTAGTACGTAGTGTACCTATATAAATAGTGTCATTTGCGTCGTTGTGTTCAGGATTGAATATCACCAATACACCAGGAGTAACGGCAATATTATCGGTGAGTTTCACTTTGTAGAGGGCTTCTGCATGATAAGAGGTGTCCGGATCTTCTCTACCCGCGATATCATTACTAGTGACTCTGGGTGATTGACCAAAGATCAAACCAAGCAAGTTGCCTTCTCTACCAAAGTCTTTAAGACCAACAGTAGCAGCCCAGAAGAACAAGTCTGCATCACTACCTCTAGTTGCACCAGCTTCCGATTTTGCAGTTGTATAACCAACCCAACCACCAACAGTCAATTTAGAGCTGGGTTGGAAGGTAGCTTCTATCCCATAGTGGTTTGCTGAAGTAGCGACACCATTGCCAAAGGGACGAGCGGCGAAAGCACTACCTGTACTTCCTGTAAGGTTAATATCGTTGGGATTACCAGCAACCGTGAGGTCAGGATCTCTACCACCGTCATAAGTGTGGGCGTAGGTTAGACCGATGTTGAAAGCTTTGCTAGGTTGGAATGCTATCTGTCCAAAGGCTGCATAATCACCGTCGAAAACTCCGAAACCGTCGTTGGGGTTGCTAGATCTGGGAGCCAGATAAGCACCCGTCAAACTAAGAGCATCATTAGGATTGAAGGTAACAGTAACACCAGCACCACCAGCACCTTGGCGATAAATAGGGCTGAAACGTCCGTAGCGGGATAAAGCACCTGAACCGCTGCTTCTGAAGTCAGGGTTAAAGACGTTGGTGTTCTCAAAAAACTCAGCGTTGTTAGCATCAATCTTGACTCTAATTGCGTCACTCAGGTTGAAAGCATAGTTAATTTTATCGATTTCAACACCGTTGCCAGTATCAGCCTCATAACCCAAGCGGGTCATGTTAGTACCCGTTACAGTATTATTTTGGACAATATTACCGGCTTGTAAACGAACTTGCAACTTGTCTTTACCAGTGAAGCTGCTTTCTAAACTTAAACGTACGCGATCGGAGAAAACGGTATTGGAATTCAAGTCGGCACCGCCAGCTCTCTGATCTCCGAAAGCATCAGATACGTTGAAAATCGCTTCTCCAACCAATTTAGTAGTGGTGGAAAACTGATTAGCTTCAAGTTCAGATGTGCGAGCTTCTAGTCCATCAACGCGACCACGCAGGGTTGCTAGTTCGGCAGAAAATTCTTCTTGTAAACGCTGTAAGGTAGCTAGGTCTTGCTTAGTTACCAAGTCAGCTGTAGCTGTGGCAATCAGTTCATTAACGCGATCTAAACAGGCATTCAAGCCAGCAGCAAATTCATAACGGGTCAAAGCACGATTACCACGATAAGTACCATTGGGATAACCTGCAATACAGCCGTATCGCTCAACTAGGGACTGCAAAGCTTGGAATGCCCAGTCTGTGGGCTGTACATCCGAGAACTGAGAAACGGATGTTACCTGACCAAAGCTATTAGACTCTTCTTGAGACAACTGGGCAACAGTTGTTACCTGTTCTTTGGTTTCCCCAGCTAAAGTGCTGTTAGCAGCAAAAAATGTGGCTGCGAAAATGACTGGACTGACCTTCAACACATTCCAAAATAGTTTTGTCATGTTTTTACTCTCACTCACACCTAATAAGTTCAATTCATGGTAAAATTACAAGAAAAAGTTTTTCAGGAATTATACCCACAATTTCAGCATTAATTATACCTTATTTCCAGCAATTATCACAAGTCAAGGCTACAGTTTTGAACTATAGTTTAGTTAATTGCTTTGGTAAACGCAGAACAATGCGACGTTTGTGGCGTAAAAGTGCTCCCTGTTCCTCAAACTGCTGTAATAAACGCGTCACGGTTACTCGTGTAGTATTTAATACCTCTGCTATTTCTTGATGAGTAACATTTAGGTCGATTAGCTTGCCTTGTTCTACGTCACGACCAAATTTTTCACTTAACCACACTAAAAATTGCCATAGACGTAACGACATAGGTTTGCGATGTACTATGCTTAACAGTTCTTCTGCCTGCTGAATGTGAGATAACAAAGCATTGACATCTTGATGCCAAAGATGAGGTGGTACAATGCTAACTTCCACGCTTGTAAGACACTCAATCTGGTAAGGCATGACTTTAGAAAAAGAATAACCAATCAGATCCTCTGGCCCCCAATAACCTAGAGTTACAAATGTTCCGTCTTCACTCCAGGTTAAGGTACGAACTGCTCCGCGCTCAATGCGCCAAAGCACGTTCTTCTGAGGTGGAATAACTTCTCGACGGGTAAATAGACGTTGAGATAACTGTCCGCCTAAAACAGAGTTATTTGACGCGACAGAATAATTAGGAGTAAAACTTGTGGAATACATGATTGCAGGGTTTGAGAGAGCGGAACCATTTGATTAATTTAAAATTTATCGGATGTGTCCTGGTAATTTTCTATAAGCCATGATTTTATGCTGAATAACTTCAGGATCATTGAATACTAGTACCTGTAATTAGCAAATTTAGCCTAAAGATAAAGATACAGATGCTATTAAACAGTCAACTCTGGTTACTTTAATCGTGTAAGTTTAAGAATAGGTAAGCTTTTAGTGAAATATATGTTAGTTAACTAATTTTTAATCTTTTGTAAAACAAAATTCATTAAGTAATTTTTTCAAAACAAGTATTAAATACAACTTATAGATCAGATAAAACATCGGAGACAGTCGCCTGAATTGAGAAATTTTTATTTTGTCATTCTGAGCAAAACGCAGTGTAGAGAAGCATCTAGTGAGATTATTCTCTACGCTCAGAATGACAAACAATGACAACCTTGATAAGCTGATGCGCGTCTAGATCAAATATTCTTATGCTTAGGATGTCCAAGGTCAAGAGTCAAAAGTCCAAACTAGCCTTTGACTGTGGACTTTTGACTCTTGACAACCTAAGCGCGAAATATATAATTTAAATGCGTAACAGCTTATAAGCTCTAATTAAGAGCGTTGACCAGTGACAATGTATGCCACTCTTTGACCAATATTAGTAGCGTGATCTGCCATGCGTTCTAGACAACGAATTGCCAGCGCCAGCAGCACAATTGGCTCGACAACTCCTTGAATATCTCGTTGATGGGCTAAAGTCTGATAAACACGCTCATAGGCATCATCTACAGTATCATCCAAGTGCTTTAAACTTCGCCCACCAGCTTCATCCAAATCTGCTAAAGCCCCCAAGCTAGTTGCTAGCATTGCTTGCGCGTGAAGAGACATGGCCTCAATCTCTGATAAACACGTATGAGGCGGATAAGGAAAAATTTTAATTGCAATCTCAGCTAAATCCTTAGCATAGTCGCCAATACGCTCTAAGTCTCGCACAAGCTGCATAAAGGCACTCAAGCATCGTAAATCTTGAGCGGTAGGCGCTTGTAGGGTCATGATTGCTGTACAGTCTGATTCTATTTGTCTATAAAAGCGATCAATTTTTTTATCTAACCGGGGAAGTTTCTCTGCGGTTGTTAAGTTGCGGGCAAATAAGGCTTGGTGGCTGAGGCGAAATGAGTTTTCTACCAAAGCTCCCATGCTCAATACATCCCGCTCTAAGCGCCTCATGGCGCGCGCCAGCTGGTGTGATCTTTGAGGATCGGGACTGTAATGGACAGCTTTCACACTTGTAGTCTAAAACGTGAAGATACTATTAACTATAGTCTTGGCTTTGGGAGTTTGCCATAACTTCCGGAAGTTGGAGTTGTATCCATGCACCACCAGTTTCTGGATGGTTCATAGCTTTGATTGAACCACCGTGGGCGAGAACAATTTGCCAGACGATCGCCAAACCCAACCCATTACCAACAATCGTTCCTATGGAATTACTTTCTGGCAACGGGGAATGAGTCCGCGCTTTATCTCCTCGGTAAAATCGTTCAAAAACATGGGGTAAATCTGCTTGCGAAAAACCTACTCCAGAATCAATAAGATTTATTTCCACAGTTGGGTAAGCAGGATTGCCCTGATCAGTATCCTCTTTTGATAAGATTTTTGCTTGGACGTGAATGATTGTCTGAGGAAGACTGTACTTAATGCTGTTGTCCAGCAAGTTTAGAAAAACCTGGTAAATGCGGGCTTGATCTGCTTTAATCCAAAGATGATCGGGGCCAGAATAGGTAAGAGACAGATTTTGCCGCTGTGCCAACGGTTCTAGTGTTTCCCACACAGATGCAATTAGCGATCGCAATTCCACAGATTCAGCTTGCAATTGAATAGCTGGATTTGCTTCTATTTGAGTCAGTTCTAACCAGCTTTGTACCAAGTTAATCAGCCGATCAACTTCCTGCATCAGGCGGTTAATCCAGCGATTTAAAGGTGGTTCCAAACGGTTTTGTAACGTTTCCACAACCAGACGAATCGAAGTTAGTGGTGTTCTCAGTTCGTGAGCTAGATCAGAAAAAGAACGATCTCGTGCTTGATGTATATCCAGCAGAGGTTGACGATTTTCTAAAAATACTCCTACTTGTCCTTGGGGTAGAGGTAAGCTAGACGCCCGCAAAGTGAGAGATTTTATTGTTTGCATCTCTGCGGCATTATCACAAGAAGGATGAAATACCCACTCCTTCTTTTGGGGTTTTTGCCAATCACGAGTTTGCTCAATTAAATGATCAAGTTCATAAGACCGTACTAACTCTAGCAACAAGCGCACTTGTCCTGGTTGCCATCTTTGCAAGTACAAAATCTCCTGCGCCTGCTTATTGCACCACAACAGTTGATTTTCCTCATCCACCTGCAAATATCCCACTGGTGCAAAATCTAACAGATCTTGATAAGTTTGTAACGACTGCTGCAAATCTTGCCGCAGCTGCTTCACCATTGCTACTTTTTGCCAAAGGCTAGGTATAAGTGGCACATCCACCTTAGTATAGCGGCAGGATAGCGGTTGGAGTACTTGCCCCAGGTAGCGGTTCAATTTAACCTGTTGCCAAACCCAAAACCCAATGCCTATCGCCAAGCCCAAAAAAAATCCCAGTAAGAGCATTTGAGTTGTTAGTTTCTTGGTGATTACTAAAAACTAGCAACTATCTCAACCAATTATCCAAATCTATAGCCAAAACCTCTCACAGTCACAATATATTCAGGGTGACTGGGGTTTTGCTCTAATTTTTCGCGTAACCAGCGGATGTGAACGTCTACAGTTTTACTATCCCCGACGAAATCCGGCCCCCAAACCTGATCCAGCAATTGCTCCCGCGACCATACCCGACGAGCATAACTCATGAACAGTTCCAGCAAGCGGAACTCTTTAGGGGACAAACTCACCTCTTGACCGCGAACCAGTACGCGGCACTCTTGAGGGTTCAAGGCAACATCTTTATACTTTAACACAGGTAATTGTGGCAAAGTACTTAAACGTTGGCGGCGGAGTAAAGCTCGACAACGCGCTACTAGCTCGCGCATACTAAAGGGTTTGGTAAGATAATCATCTGCCCCTACTTCTAACCCCAGAACTCGGTCTGTTTCACTACCCTTGGCGCTAAGCATTAAAATTGGTACTGGGTTTCCTTGATGACGCAGCAAGCGGCAAATATCTAGCCCATTGATTTGAGGCAGCATCAAATCAAGAATGATCAAATCAAAGGGAAGATCTCCTGAGTTGGGTTCAAAATTTTTGAGATACTCTATGGCAGACCGCCCATCAGGGGCAGTTATTACACCATAACCTTCCTCTTCCAATGCTACAGCTAGCATTTCCTGAATTAGTTCTTCATCTTCTACTACTAGAATACGGCTGGTTTGCCCGATGTCGGCTCTGGTAGAATACTTTGTCGATTCACTAGTATACATTGATATCATAAAACTCTGGGACTGTATTTGTATCAATATGGCAATTGAGTCAATTATCTAGTCTCAGTGCATCCACACTTTTAGGGTAGAGAATTTCTTGACAATACGTAACATATATAACAGTAGCCTCTATATTGTAAATCAATGTGGCTGCAAGCCACCAATGGTATTTGTATCTTTATAATTCTTGGAATTACCAAATAAATTTGATGCTGTCTTGACAATAGGAGATGAGTTTAAGGGCATTGTTTTAGTACAAAAATACTATGCTTTTAATACTGCACTAAATAATTAAGTCCATAACCAAGTGTTATCTGTATAATTAATCATTCCAGTATTTATACTGCGCTAAAAATGCTAGTTTTAAGGCTACCTTGATGTCTGCATCAAGTATTTCTTGGTATGACTTGCTATCCCATAGTTCATTGTTTTTTTAAAGGAGTTGAAGTTATGACTAAAGTTACAGTTAAGGACAGCAAACAACAACTAATACAACCATTTGTTTCATAGAGACGTAGCTCTAATTACGTCTCTATAAATAACTATGATCTTATATTTGAGGTTTTTTGATTGGTTTTTTAAATTCAGTCTTTCGGGGTTTTCCTAAAGTGTTAGGGGGCTGTGGTTTCTCTCCTCTCGGTTGTTGGTCGTGTTCTTGGTTAGACATAAAACTAAATTTTTGAATTAATTACGATTTTAGCTACATTCTAAGTATGATATATTCCAGAAAAATATCATAATAAATTTAATTTAAAATAAAAAAATAGAGACATTGTAATTTTTACGTCTCTATAAAAGAGAAAACCCTTTATTTTTAATAAGTCTAAATAAAAATTATATAAAATAAGTTTTTTAGCTAATATTTTAAATTTAGTTATTAGTAAATTTATTTAAAGCAGTTGATTTTTACTTTTCAAATGAGCATTATCAAGCTCAGTTTTATGTGGATTGTCATTGTTAAGCAGTTGTTAGCTTATGAGAACAGACTCAATGAGTATGAATCCTCTACAAGTGGGGATACAAGGATACAAATTGCAAATCCGGAAATTTGAAAAAAAATAGTGCAGGATTGTTGTAGAGCCAGTTAGCTGTACTCTGAGGAAGCTTGAAAACATAAAACAATTCTCACACAAATATGTCTCGACATAAAGACATATCTGTGCATTCGTTGAGATGGAGCAAAATCTTTTAGTAACAACAGAAAACGTCAAGCAAAGGTAGAGAAACCCAGATTGGGTGGAATATCCTGAATTCGCCCTGACCCGATCGCTTGCAATGCTTCTTTCAACAAAATATCTCCAGTATACAGCGCACGACCTACTATTACACCAGTCACGCCTTGTGGTTCTAACGCCAATAAACTTAACAAATCGGTAACGGAACTCACCCCACCAGAAGCAATTACTGGTATGAAAATCGTCGTAGCAAGTTCTCGCAAAGCTTCTAAATTCGGCCCTGTGAGAGTACCATCACGGTGGATATCAGTGTAAATAATGGCAGCTGCGCCCAATTCTTGCATTTGTACAGCCAGTTGATTTGCTAAAACCTCCGAGGTTTCTAGCCAACCGCGGGTTGCTACTCGACCATTACGGGCGTCAATGCCGATGATAATCTGTTTGGGAAATTCTTGGCAGAGTTCTTGTACTAAGTGGGGTTGTTCTACGGCAATAGTTCCGAGAATTGCCCACTGTACGCCTAAATTGAATACTTGTTGTACGCTAGCACGATCGCGCAACCCTCCACCAACTTCAATAGGCACTGATATTGCTTGAGCGATCGCTTCAATTGCGCCCAGATTTACTACTTTACCTGCTTTTGCACCATCTAAATCAACTATGTGCAATCTGGTAGCACCCTGATCAACCCACTGTTTGGCAACATCAACAGGGTTTTCACTAAAAACTTGCGATCGCTGATAGTCTCCTTGATAGAGTCGCACACAGCGACCTTCTAGTAAATCAATCGCTGGAATTACATCCATTTACTTTTTCCTCATAACTCAATCCAGTGAAAATCTTGCTATGGCTGGGTTTTTTCCGTTTTTAATTGCCTGACAGCTTGGCCGAAACCCAGCACAAGTAATATATTAGAAAGCGTCAAAAAAACTTCTGCACCACCGTGCAACCAATCTACATTTGCCAAAGACTCGCCATAATGCAATACAGCATAAATTCCCGCTGGGATAGTGATGGCAACAAACACTAGAGTGCCGTAAAACCCATATAGCGCTAAACGCGGCATTTGCTGACTGCGGCTGATAAACCACAAGAAACCCAAGTAGGGAAACAGTGAAAGGGCAAACAGGGTTTCTTTAGACATCATTCTGATTTAATCGGTTTTGGCTCAACAGTTTTAGTTACAGTATTGGCATTGGTAGAGCGCCAAATAAAAAATGCCGCTGCCCAAAGCGTAAAATTACCAACTAAGGTCATGGTAGCTTGAAGCGTTACCAGCCATTCTAGAGATTCGGCATTGTCGAAATAATGCCAGGTACAAGCGCACATAGCGCTGACCAAAGCTGGTAACATGGCAAGGGACAATCCCCACCAAGTGCGGTTATTAGTGAGTTCGCCGTAAGTCCAGATTAACCAAATGGCGGCAATCCACTCAATAACGCTAGAAATATGAATAATCCAAGTGGGAATCGAAAGGGCGTGCATAAAAAAGTCAATAGTCAATAATCAAGAGTAATTAGTTATCTTGTTTTTCCATAACATCATCTTCCCACAAGAAAATTCATTTTCTGTTGGCAGGATGGTTAACATCTCGTCAACTATAGGACTTACGCACTAGTTAGGGAGATCCAATAAATAAATCAGCCCAGCCGTATCAATAATATTTTTGGCAAAACCGAGAGATTTAGGCGCTTTCGCCCTCAAGGCGAAAGCGACGGCTGGGCTGATTTATTCTTGGCAAGTGCCTTAAGGAATAACGTAGACGTATTCGCGCAGCGTCTCGTAGAGAAGCGGCTTGCCGCAGGCTACCGCAGAGGCACAGAGAAGCCAGTGCGTTGCGGGGGTTCCCCCCGTTGTAGCAACTGGCGCGACACGGATAAATAAGAGTTTGAGAGATATTTTGCGTAAGTGCTGAACTATTGAGAAAAAAGTTGATCATCTAAAATCCAAAATGGCAAAGATACGGGCGTTATTATCTGGGTATTACGGCAAAGGCAATGGTGGTGACGAAGCTTTGTTGGCAACGCTTCTGCAAATGTTACCATCTCACGTAATGCCTGTAGTTCTTTCGGGCAATCCAGAGGAAACCCGCGATCGCTACAATGTAGAAACCCACAATCGCATGGCTCCTTTACCTGTGCTGCAAGCTTTACGCTCTTGCGATGCTTTGATTTGGGGTGGTGGAAGTTTAATTCAGGATGTTACCAGTACCATCAGCCCATTTTATTATGGGGGACTGATGGCATTGGCTCAAAAAATGGGATTAAAAACCGTTGCTTGGGCGCAGGGTATCGGCCCGTTAACACGCGCACAAACTCGCGCTTTGGCACAATACTCCTTCGGATATTGTACCAGAGTTAGTGTCCGCGATCGCGCCAGTGCTAGTTTATTATCTGATTGGCAAATTCCTTGTATCCTTGCTCCTGACCCAGTTTGGGCGTTGGAGTCTAAACCAGTACCAGGACTTTGGGATTTACCTGCCCCTAGAGTTGCTGTGACTTTGCGATCGCATCCCCAACTAACGGAAACACGTTTAGCAAATTTAACTCGTGCTTTGGTTGACTTTCAAAAAGCTACCCAGGCTTTTATTTTATTGCTGCCATTTCAGAAAAGTGAAGATTTGAGTATTGCCGAAGCTATTCAACCACATCTTAAAGATGTCAGCCAGATTTTATGTTTGGAAGACCCGCAACTTTTAAAAGGTGTATTTCGCGGTGTTGAAATGGCAATTGGAATGCGGCTACACAGCTTGATTATGGCTGCTGCTGAAGGTTGTCGCTGTTTTGCCCTGAGTTACGACCCCAAGGTAAATCGTCTGATGGAAGAGTTGGCGATACCTGGGTGGGATTTGGCGAATTTGCCAGATGATCCCAATTCGATTAGTCTAACTTGGATGGAGCATTACGCTAATGGTGAGCCGTTATCATCTGAGCAAATTCAATCTTTGGTAGATCGGGCGTTAATGCATAGTGAAGTATTGTATGAAGCACTGGCTAAAGATTAACTTAACTGAACAAACGCGCAATATCGCAAGTAAACCCAGGTAATAGCGGTGAACTCAGATTATCGTTGCTAAACAACGTTTCTATTAGTATCAGTGTTGCTTGCTCTGGTCGATAAACTTGAATTTGCTGTAACTGCCAATCAACAATCCAGTATTCTCGGACACCTTGAGCAGCGCAGAGTTTTAGCTTCACCTGTCGGTCACGTCGTTCGTTTTCCTGTCCAGGAGAGAGTACCTCAACTACTAACTCTGGTGCAGCTGTTAAATGGCCAGCATCATCCAGCACAGAAGCTAATCGTTGATTACTAATCCAAACTACATCAGGTATGACGTTATCAGCATCGGTAAAGATAATCCCAGCACCCGTTACTGCTTCTCCCAAACCAGTCTGCCGTGACCATAGTTTTAACTCCATGCAAATATTGTCAGTAATTTTTTGATGACCCCAGTGTGGTGCGCGTGTCACAAATAATTCTCCGTCTACAATTTCATAGCGATTGCCGTTGTCTGGCAACAACTCTAAATCGGCAGTTGTCCATCGTACTTGATTAGTTGAAGTCTGGTTCATAGAAGGATTCTTGGAATTATATCTTTTAATGTACCAAGCCTAGCTGAGATGCGGCACAATTATATAGTTGTGCTGTAAATGGGTAAGTATGATTAAACGATCCATTTAAGAGCGATCGCTAAAAAAAAGTCAATAAAAATATTGATTCTTTCCCCTTTAATCTTCCTTTAACAAAAGCTTTTTTAAATAATCCCCAATCTTTTCTACGGCATTTGTAAAAAGTTCATAGTTAGCAATGCAGCACTAATTTATAGATAATACCTAGCGGGATACTCTAGAAATAGATTCAATGATTTTCCAAAATACACCGATTATGGTAAATCTCAATCGTTCCCATCCTGCCAGCAATCAACCTATGGGTGCAGTTCGAGTCCAAGTCAAGCTCACCAATGCTATTGATGAAGCACTTGTCAGCCGAGGAATGCTCAATCCAAATATGTTGCGGGTGTATGAAACAGAAGCACTCGTAGATACTGGGGCAGTACGTACTGTACTACCCATGTCTATTGTGCAACAACTTGGTCTGAGAATTCGAGGACAGCAGGTAGCTCAATACGCCAATGGTAGTGAAGAATCAATCGGCGTGACTGAACCCGTAATTATTGAATTGGCAGGACGGGAAACTACTGAAGCAACATTAGTTACAGGTAATATAGTCCTGATTGGACAAACGGTGCTTGAGACACTAGATTTGCTAGTGGATTGTAGAAATCAGCGACTTATCCCGAATCCTGAGCATCCTAACTATCCTGTGATGAGAATATAGCAGCAATTCTAGTGACTTGTTTTGCCGCTAACAATCCCTGACCACTGAACTTTTTTCTCTTTTTCTCGACGGTAAGAAAAGAAATGCTCTGGAGTTTGGTAAGTACAGTATGGAGCGATCGCAACCTGTTCTGCACTAATCCCCATATTTTCTAACTGTAAAGCATTTATCCGTCGTACATCTAGCCTTACCTTACCTGGATTTGGATCTTCTAACAAGGGTGAATTGGATAGCTTATGCAACGCAGCCACGATATTTTTTTCGTCTTCGTGTGGTATAATACTAGCCCCAATTTCAGCAGCTACTTCAACAGAGACTTGGTAAACCTCACCAGCGATCGCGGGGCCCATTGCAATGCGTAAATTATCGAGTTTGCTGCCTTGGGATTGTAATCGAGCGATCGCTAGGGGTACAATCTTCTTGGCAGTACCCCGCCACCCTGCATGTAGTGCTGCCACTTGTCCAGTTTTCACATCCCCAATCAGCACGGGTGTACAATCTGCACTAGCGACCCATAATGCTTGTAGAGGCTGCTCGCTAATTAAACCATCTGCCGATGCTAAATCATCTTCACCCGAACTTAACTTTTGATTAATTTCTTGTGGGGTGAGAACAGTATTGCCATGAACTTGCTTCAAGCGATAGACTGATGCCTCTGGTTGCAGTACTTCTGTCAGATTTTGTGGCGAACGCGGCCAAAATTGCTGGGTAAAGAAGCCGTGATGCCAAAATTCTAAGAGACTACAAGTCAGATAGGGCAGTCCTTTCCAATTGCGCCAATGCCAAGTGTGCATCTTGAACCAAACCTAAACAGAAATCACTTATCAGCCAATTAATGCTAACTTGAACAACGCGATTTGGGCTAACTGCTGTGGAATTTGATCGGCAAAACCTGGAATTAGCCCTAAAGGCAGGGCGTAAGTCTGAATATTTACCATTTTCCCTACACATTTTTGAAAGCGTCTCCTCTACTAACCAAATTCTTTGGGAGTTGCTTGCTCAAGGAGCTGAAGCTGGGTGTGTAGTGATTGCGACTCAACAGACCGCGGGACGGGGACAATGGGGACGCCAATGGGTTTCTCCTACTGGAGGATTATATCTTTCGGTTGCGATCGCTCCTAAAATAGAAGCTACCGATAGCTACCAGCTAACTTTGGCTAGTGCTTGGGGCGTTGCTTGGCAATTACGAAAGTGTGGTGTAAGTGTTGGAATTAAATGGCCTAATGATCTAGTCTTAAATGGTCTTAAATTAGGTGGAATTCTAACAGAAACGAAAGTAAACAAAGGAAAAATCACGCAAGCAGTGATAGGTGTTGGTATCAATTGGGCAAACCCAGTACCAGAAACGGGAATCAATCTGAAATCGTGGCAAGCCTCGCAACATTCCAGTCCACTTTTCTGTCTGGAAATGTTAACCTCTACGGTTTTGCTGGGAATAGAATCCGGTATCGAGTGCCTTTGCCAAGAAGGAGTAAGCATACTCTTGTCTCGCTATTTAGATTTGCTTACAAACATGGGTGATAAGGTATACGTCAATAATCTTTCAGGCACTGTAGTTGGAGTAACTCCTCAGGGGAATTTACGAGTTGATCTAGAAACACATGATACAAACGAACTAATAAAACCAGAAATTTACGTTGAACCCGGTACAATCAGTTTGGGTTACAGTAAATCTTCCGTTTAAATTTGAGGTTTGTTTAAAATTTCGCTCTTTGGGCAAGACAAACCACTGACATCATCTGTTTAGGCTAATTACACACAACTGAGAGAACAAATGACGCAGCGCAATCACTCTGCCCACAATCGTTTGCACTACTCATGGCCGCGGGGTCAAACTACGAAACGCTTCGCCTCTACCTTACCAGCACAAAGCCTTTGTTGGCTTAGCAGTGTTAGCCTCCTTAGCGGCGGTTTCGTATTTGCTCAAACGGAAACATCAATAGATAATATCGTTCCCACTATTGAAAATTCCCAGCCAGCAGCAGTTACAAATCCCATAAAAAAAGCAACTGTTGCACCGCAAGCAGCTCAAGCACAGCCAGACTTTTCCCAACGGCGAACCTTGCTTAGACAGAGACTCCGCAAGCAAGAGGTTTCTCAATCGAAAGAACCAGTTAGACAATATCAACTCAAAATTGAAGCTTCCGCGCCTGCCACTGGTCTGAGACGCTCTATTCCCCAGGTAGAAACTTCGCGGGTTGCACCTGCAAGGGTCAGCCAAGAAAAACCCAAGCTCGAACTCCAACCCAGAGCAAGTACCAGAGAGGAAAAAACCAAAATAGAGGTAGCCCAACCCACCGCTCCTCCTCGTTCTTTACCTGAGAAACTCCCAGAAGTTGCCCAGCCATCGAATAACTCAAACAGCACTGTCAACGGTACAGCGGGGAAAACCAAGGATTATAATAACGCCTATATTGACCCCAATACTTACGACAGTAGTACCACGGGTACTTATCAAGCACCAAATTCCGTAATCATCACAGAACGTTCTAGTGGTTGTCAAGCAATTTTACCTTCAGGACAAGGTTTATTGGGTGGCGTTTGCGCCAAAGTACCATCGCGCAATCAGCGTGTAGCTGGTTCTGACGGTAAACCAAATTGGCTCAGAAGAAGTCAAAACGCACAGTTAGCAGTTCCACCAAGTCGGCAAATTGCAACTACTAGCAATAACGCCGGATGGCGCGCTAGTCGGAGTGTTTCTAGTGGTGCCACCAAGAGTGCATTTCGCCCTAATCGGTTTATCCCTAATCCCGGCGATTTCAGCACCACAACGAGAGTGAGTGCAACTCCCATTGCACCGAGTGGTGGTACTTTGCCTCCACCAATGGCAGACGGTAACGTTGCACCTCGTCCCAGCACTGTCGCTTATGACTTTTCGCTAGCATCAGTATTACCACAAATTCCCTACACTGGTGCAGTTGCCTATGGTGGTACGGGAATGATGTACCCACTATCTATCCCCGCTCCCATTACTTCTTTATTTGGTTGGCGAGTTCATCCAATCACAGGTAATCAACGCTTCCATGCTGGTACAGATTTAGGTGCGCCTATGGGTACACCAGTTTTGGCAGCCGCAAAAGGCCAAGTGGAAACTGCGAACTATATGGGCGGTTATGGTTTGGCTGTGACTCTGAACCACCAATCTGCTCAACAAACCCTCTACGGTCACATGTCAGAAATCTTTGTTCAACCCGGTCAGTGGGTGGAACCCGGAACTGTCATTGGACGGGTTGGTAGCACAGGTAACTCCACAGGCCCTCATTTACACTTTGAAGTCCGCCACCTGACACAGAACGGGTGGGTTGCTGTTGACCCAGGCATTCAGTTACAAACTGCTCTTGGTCAGTTGTTACAAGTCTCACAGACAGCTCAGATAACTCAGCAACCAGGTAGCTAAAAGAGGAGCAGGGGAGCAGGGGAGTGGGGGAAGAATATACTAATGCCCCATGCCCCATGCCCCATGCCCCATTACAAATACCCGTGTTCTGCTAAGAATGCAGGTGTAATGTCATCTAAACTGGTGTCATCTTGGGTTTTAGCGTGCGGTTTGTCATAATAAATGAATTTTTCCACGTATTTGCCGAGAATATCCCCTTCTAGATTCACCAAACTGTCAGAAACCAGATAGCGAAGATTTGTTTCGGCATAAGTGAGGGGAATTACCGCCACTTTAAATTGAGAGAGTTCTGGTTCATAAGCGGCTACTGTGAGGCTGATGCCATTGACAGCTATACTACCTTTAGGGACAATGTACCGTGCGATCGCCTCGGATGCTTTAAAGGTCATTTCCCAAGAACTAGCTGTTTGTTCTGCTATTAGCAATCGACCTATGCCGTCTACATGACCCATAACAAAATGACCGCCGACTTTACTACCTACCCGTAGCGACGCTTCTAAGTTGACATATTTTTGTTGTGTTTGCTCACCTCCTAGGGTTGTGCGACGTAGCGTTTCCGGTGAAGCAGTCGCAATAAACCCGTCTTTTAAAACTTCTTCCACTGTCAAGCAAACGCCATCTACTGCAACACTGTCACCATAAGCCAAATCCCGCATAATTACTTCAGATGGCTGACTTACACAAGTAATTTGCCAAGAATCGCCCCTTAAGGGTTTCATTGTTCCTAATGCCTGGATTAATCCTGTAAACACGGCTTTTTTGCCAAACTAACTCTATTTATTGCTTAATTTTGTCTGAAATTAACTGGTAATTCTCACAATAATGCAGAACATCTAGAGTATAATTTCTGACTTTATTCATTATAAGGTTGTTAATACATTAGCATCCTGCACAAGGCATACTTGGGTAAGAAGGTTATTGTCTAATTAGACCAATTTGTCTTACTCTGGTGTTCACCACAAGTTCGGAGTTTAATAGAAGCAATTATAGAGAACAAATGCCTATGTTTATTCCTGTCCCTAGTTCACTTAATAAAGAGTATTGTTTGTTACATAGCACCCAATCGCTCAAAGGATTGTAGAGGCTTAGCCAATGATTGAAATGAGAGTCGCTGGCATAGCATTAGATGCCATAACCCGTAGCCCGATTGTACTTTTGAAAGATGCTTCAGATCGACGCGCTTTGCCAATTTATATAGGTCAGGAACAGGCTAGGGCAATTATGGGCGCATTGGAGAATCAAAAGCCTCCCAGACCCTTAACCCATGACCTAATTGTAAATATGCTAGAGACATGGAACATGACTCTAGAAAAAGTTATCATTCATTCCCTACAAAAGGATACATTTTATGCAGCTTTAATTGTCCAGCAAGGCGATGTTAAAAAAGAAATCGACGCTCGTCCTAGTGATGCGATCGCCGTTGCACTTCGTACAAATACGCCCATTTGGGTAATGGAAGAAGTAATTGCTGATGCTTCTATCCCTGTTGACCGCGATGCTGATGAAGCTGAACAGCAAGCCTTCCGTGAATTTATTTCCAATCTCCGTCCTGAAGATTTGATCAAGCGTTTTGGTGATGGCGACAGCTAGAAAAGTGCTGAGTTATGAGTGCTGAGAAAGAATAGAGAATTTAGAGAATAAAATAAGGTTTTTATTCTTTCTTTTTCACCTTTCACTTTTGTACAGACACTATTAATCGTGTTTCTACTCAGGATTCAGCACTCACTACGGGCTACGCCCCACTACGCTAACAGGACTCGATTTATGCAATACCGACGCTTTGGGAAAACAAATCTTCGCCTCTCTGTCTTTTCCTTGGGAACAATGCGCCACTTAGCTAGTTTTGAAAATGCTCAGCAAACTATCGAACAGGCTTTAGCGCTAGGAATTAATCATATAGAAACTGCCAAAGGCTACGGCAAAAGCGAGGAGTATCTTGGTGGAGTCTTAAAAGCTGGGTTGTCAGTACCTCGAACAAGGCTTCATATCACCACCAAAATTCCTCCTACAGATGATGCTGATACCATGCGTCGGTGTATTGATGAATCCTTGGAAAAATTACAGCTAGATTATCTAGATTGTTTAGGAATTCATGGTTTAAACACTTGGCAACATTTGGAGTGGGTGCAAGCTAAAGGTGGTTGTATGCAAGCCGTGCAAGAAGCTGTTGCTGATGGTCGAGTGCGACACATTGGTTTTTCTACCCACGGATCATTAGAGATAATTTTGGCGGCCATTAACACAGATTTTTTTGAATTTGTCAATCTGCATTATTACTATTTCTTCCAACGGCACGCATCAGCGATTCAGCTAGCAGCAAAGAAGGATATGGGCGTTTTCATTATTTCCCCTGCTGATAAAGGAGGACGCCTCTTCACGCCATCGCAAATTCTCAAAGATCTATGTCAGCCGTATTCGCCTTTAGAATTAAACTACCGATTTTTACTTAGTGATAGCCGTATTAATACTTTAAGTATAGGGCCAGCAAACCCATACGAATTAATAGAACCTTTGCGATTTGCTGACAGTAATGGAGGGCTAACATCAGCAGAAATTTGTGCTTTTAAGCGGTTAGAAAATCACCAAAAAATTACTTTAGAAATTAATAAATGTAGTCAATGCTATGCTTGTTTACCCTGTCCAGAAAATATCAATATTCCTGAAGTATTGCGATTACGAAATCTCGCAGTAGCATACGATATGACAGACTATGGGCAATATCGTTATGGAATGTTTGAAAATGCTGGACACTGGTTTGCTGGAATGAAAGCTAATCGCTGTACAGAATGCGGCGACTGTTTGCCACGATGTCCAGAAAATTTAGATATTCCAGCTTTATTAGCAGATACTCATCAAAAATTGAGTGGGAAAGCAGGTCGGAGATTGTGGGGTTGACACTCTCCGGTCTAAATACTTGTTGTCTTTCCCCTGTATTGTGTAGAAATTATAACCAAAAGTACGCCTTTATTCAGGTACAGCTTCACTGATGGAGCAACTAAAACAGTAATGCTGCTTATTGATGGACAATGCCAAGCCGCGCGCAGCCGCCGAACGCCCCCGTTCACCCGCCCGCCGTAAGCAACCTCTCGGACTCAACAAAGAGACTGAATTTTGAACACCTAAAATGGTACAAAGTTAACACCCTAGTGCGTTAGCCTACGGAATAACACACCCTACAAAACTAGTTTTTAGGTTTCAACTTCGGGGTTTTCAGCCAACATTCTAATAAAAATGTAAAATTTATAAAGATTAAAAGATTTAGAAAGATCCGCCCAAGCTGGGGTATCTTGCCCAAAGAAAGATGAAAATTAAAAAAAAAGAAATATCCTGCGCCAATCACTGACGGTTTTCCGCTACAGTGGACGGGCTGTAAGCTTAGTATGGACTACTAGCCGATCGCTTACTATTCTTCTGGCTAGTTTAACAATAGTTGCTGGTCTTTTACCGGCGGCGATATCCTATATCAGTAAATTAATTGTTGATGCAGTGGTATTTGCATCTCAAGCTAATTCACAAAATAATGGTTTTGTCAATATTTATCCTTCCCTATTTTATGTAGGATTAGAGGCGATCGCTGTAATTTTACTAGCAGGTAGTCAGCGAGGAATCATCATTTGTCAGTCGTTATTGCGGGCGCTAATGGGTCAGCGAGTGAATGTACTCATCTTAGAAAAAGCGCTGACACTGAATCTTAGGCAGTTTGAAGACTCAGAATTTTATGACAAATTAACCAATGCCCGACGAGAAGCATCAGTTCGTCCCCTTTCTTTAGTAAGCCGCACCTTTGGGTTGGTGCAAAACGCCCTTTCCCTAGTCACCTACGGTGTTTTGCTAGTAAATTTCTCGGTTTGGGCGGTGGTGGTACTGATTTTGGCAGCTATGCCTGTATTTATTGCAGAGACAAAGTTTGCTGGAGAAGGCTTTCGCTTGTTTAGTTGGCGTGCGCCAGAAACACGTCAACAGCATTACTTAGAAAATCTGCTAGCAAGAGAAGATTTTGTCACAGAAGTCAAACTCTACCAACTGGGAAAGATGCTGCTAGGGCGTTACCGCAGCCTGTTTGAGCAACTCTATGGCGAAGACCGTGATTTGACTCTGCGGCGAGGGCTGTGGGGCTATCTCCTGGGTTTAGTCAGTACTGGTGCTTTTTACCTAGCTTACGCTTGGATTGTTTTGGAAACAGTGCGAGGTAAGATTTCCTTGGGAGATATGACAATGTATCTCACTGTGTTTCGCCAAGGACAGTCTACTTTTTCCAATGCCCTCACCTCCATTGGAGGAATGTATGAGGACAACCTATATCTATCCAATCTCTACGATTTCTTGGAAGAAGAAGTACCAAAGTCTTGGGGTAAGGCAATCATTGGTTTAAATCCTCAAGATGGTATCCGTTTTGAGAACGTATCATTTACTTATCCAGGAAGTTCTAAGCCAGCATTGAGAAACATTTCGCTACACTTGAAACCCAGAGAGAAACTAGCAATTGTCGGTGAAAACGGTTCTGGAAAGACGACTTTAATCAAACTACTTACCCGACTCTATACTCCGGACTCTGGGCTGATTTTCTTAGATGGCTTGGACTTGCAAGAATGGGATGTAGATGTGTTGCGGCGTCGCATTGGTGTGATTTTTCAGAACTTTGTCCGCTACCAGTTCAGTGTAGGTGAGAATATTGGCGTGGGTGATGTAGAACATCTCGATAACAAAACCCATTGGCAAACTGCTGCCCAAAAAGGCATGGCCCAATCATTTATTGACCAATTACCCCAAAGCTTCCAGACTCAGCTTGGTCGTTGGTTTAAGGGAGGACAGGAACTTTCGGGGGGACAGTGGCAGAAAATTGCTCTGTCTCGTGCGTTTATGCGATCGCAAGCAGATATCTTGGTGTTAGATGAACCAACATCAGCAATCGATGCCCAAGCTGAGTTTGAGATTTTCAATCATTTTCGTGCTGTGACTCAAAATCAGATGGTACTTTTGATTTCTCATCGCTTCTCGACAGTACGAATGGCTGACAAAATCGTAGTTATAGAAAACGGGGAAGTCATAGAACAGGGAACTCACGAAGAGTTGTTACAGCTAAAAGGACATTATGCCAAGTTGTTTATGTTGCAAGCAGCTGGTTATCAATAGGAAAAGAGGCTAACAGACTTTGTGAATTGAGATAGCGATACCTAGCTTGGGCTGCGCCTACGCTCACTTTGTAGAAAGCACATAGATAGTATAGCAACGGACAGGGAGCTTAGGACAGTAATAAAATCACAAAGTATGCTGTTGAAGGCGCGTTTACTGCCAACTGTCTTAACGGCTTTGGCGACTGCTATAACTCTATCTAACCACGTTAAACTATTCGGTAAACATGAGTGAAATCTCTTTAGTGCCCAGACGCTCCGTATCGTTAAACATTAGTTACTCGATGAAACTATGCAAATAACACAACAGCGATACTATACCCCAGAGGAATATTTAGAGCTAGAAGAAGCTGCTGAGTATAAAAGCGAATACATTGACGGGCAAATAATTCCTATGGCGGGTGGAACAGTAAATCACAATCGAATCTCATTGAATCTAAGTGCTGCCTTAAATTTTGCGTTTCGACAGCAAGATTACGAAGTTTTCATGGGTGATGTTCGTCTGTGGATAACCCAAAAGCGTACCTATACTTATCCAGATGTGATGATTCTGGCGGGTGAACCAGAGTTTTTTAACAACCGAAAGGATATAATTCTTAATCCACAGATTATTGTTGAGGTTTTATCAAAATCTACCAAAGGGTATGACCGCGAAGATAAATTTCAGGATTACCGAACTATTTCGACGTTTCAAGAATATCTATTAATTGACCAAACTCGGATTCATGTAGAGCAATTTTCCAAAACTGGGAAAAAGCAATGGACGCTTCGTGAATATGATGAAGAAGATGAAGCGATCGCACTTGTAACTGTACCATTTGAGATTTCTCTACAAGATTTATATAACAAAGTAAACTTTGAGTTTGTTGAGTCGGAAGAGGGAAGGGTTGATTCTGAAGAATTGGGTTCGGGTAGCGATCGCTGATTTCATTCTTTTGTGCCATAGTATTTTAGACCTTTTTTCAAAGATTAGAAGCCTACAAGAATAAAAAAATGGGCAAAAACAAGCTGATAGCTTTTGGCTGGTATGGTGGCAAATTCAGCCATCTTGATTGGCTTTTACCTTTATTACCAGATGCCCAGCATTACTGTGAACCATTTGGAGGTTCGGCGGCAGTTTTGCTCAATCGACATCCTTCACCAGTAGAAACGTACAATGATTTGGATGGTGAATTAGTAAACTTTTTTCGTGTACTAAGGGAGCAAAAGGAAAGTTTAATTGAAGCTATTGGTCTGACTCCCTTTTCTCGCGAAGAATTCGAGATAGCAATCTCTGAGCCTACCCAAGATTTATCTGATATTGAAAGAGCTAGACGATTCTTCATCAGGGCTAGACAGGTTAGAACTGGGTTAGCACAAAAGGCAAGTTCTGGTAGGTGGGCACACTGTAAACTAACAAGTCGTGCGGGGATGGCTGGTGCAGTTTCCAGATGGTTAGGAAGTGTAGAAGATTTACCTGGGATTGTTCAAAGACTTTTACGAGTTCAGATGGAGCATGACTCAGCAATTAAAGTGATTCAACGCTACGATTCTGAAGAGACGTTGTTTTACTGCGATCCTCCGTATCCACATGCTTCAAGAGGCGATCGTCAAGCTTACGCTTACGAGATGACAGATGAACAACATCGGGAACTGAGTGATGTTGTTCATAATATCAAAGGCAAAGTTGCTATCTCAGGTTATCAATGCTCTCTCATGGAAGAACTTTACAGTGATTGGAAATACATCGAAGCACCCACTAAAACTTGCCATTCTACAAAAGGATTGCGAACAGAAATCCTGTGGGTAAATTATGCGCTAGATGATATTACAAAAAATACTGTTCATAACACTCAGACACAACAGGCAGAATCTCAATGTCAACCCCAGCAGCTATCCTTGATTTAGCTTTTGAAAGGGTTGTTTCCGATTTGACACAACCAGTTATAGATGATATTGCTATCTCTAGTAGTGTGGAATTTGTGTGTCGTAACCCTCAAAATCGAGCGGGTGTTCGATTGCTGTTAGCCTGTTGTTTGGCAAAATCTCATAAACCAAATCTAGATATTCGCAAACCTTATACCGAAATTGGTGGTTTAGACTGTTATTCAGGCCGGACATACGATGAAGCATATATCACGAGCTTTATTAATAAACACGAATTACCATGTAACCCAACAACGGCTTTCCTCACTCCAGCACTTCGTAATAGAAATATTTTTCTTACACCACAAGTTAATTTAGTCGGCAAACCTCCAATTCTTTACAAAACTGTACTTTCCCTGCTTGATGATGTTTATTCAGGTCGAGTCTTAGTTGAAGATATGCTTGCCGAAACTATCAGATATCTTTTAATCGTTAAAAACGAAAAGCGTCAACGTATTGCTAGTCTGCTGGCAGATTTGAGAACAGTTGAAGGTGGGATTCCGCTCTCTACTGAAGCAATTGTCAAGTTGATTGAGCAGCATTTGAACTGTCGTAATTCTAGTCGCTTGCCTGTCCTAATTGTAGCTGCTGCTTACCAAGCGGCTTCAGCTTATTTGGGACAAAGCCATCTAGCTCTTGCAAGCCATAATGCTGCTGATGAGCAAACAGGGGCACTTGGAGATGTAGAAATTATACTTCTCAACGAAGAGAATGTAATCACTAGCTATGAAATGAAGATGAAAAAGGTTACGGTGGATGATATTAACCGTGCCATTCAGAAAATTAGAAATTCTCGTCAAAATCTTGACAACTACATCTTTATAACTACAGATTTGATTGATCAATCTGTTCAAGAATATGCTTCAGGCATTTATGAACAAACAGGTGGAATTGAAATTGTAGTTCTGGATTGTATCAGTTTTATCCGTCATTTTCTACATCTTTTCCATCGATTACGAATGGTTTTTTTGGAGACCTATCAACAATTAGTACTCGATGAATCTGACAGTGCTGTCAGCCAACCTTTAAAAGAGGCATTCCTCGCACTACGCCAAGCCGCTGAAAGTAGCAAAGAGGAGTTAGAAGAATGAAAAGTTTGAGCCTGTTGAGTCGGAAGGGGAAAGTGCTGATGTTGAGGGATTGGGGTAAGCAGACGTTAAATAACTTGCTGTTCTGTAAGCTTTTTAGAAGCTATATTTAAGTCATACAGATTCTAAAATTATACCTATATTCAAAAGATTTCAGAAGTATCAAAAGCAAAATAAGATGGTTCACAAAATTGCCTTGTTCAATCACAAGGGTGGTGTCAGTAAGACCACAACGACTTTTAACTTAGGTTGGATGCTTGCTTCAAAGGGTAAGAGAGTTATCCTTGTAGATACTGATCCTCAATGTAATCTAACAGGAATAGCTTTAAAAGAAGAAACTGAAGATGACGAAGCAAGGATAGAAAACATCTACAACACACATTCAAATATCAAAACTGGCTTGGCTCCTGCTTTTGAGTCACAGCCACGGGCTATTGAAGCTGTAGATTGTGTTCCGATAGAAGGACAAGAAGGTTTATTTTTATTACCTGGTCATGTTGGCTTTGCTGAATACGAAGTAACATTAGGTATCGCGCAGGAACTCAGTGGATCAATTCAGACACTCAAAAACTTGCCAGGTGCTATTTCTGATCTTTTAGAAAAAACTGCTAATCAATTTAATGCTGACTATATTCTGATTGATATGAGTCCAAGTTTAGGAGCAATCAATCAGAATTTACTAATGACAAGTGACTTTTTCTTAGTGCCTACAACAGCTGATTTTTTCTCCGTAATGGCAATTGATTCTCTGTCTAGAATTTTATCAAAGTGGTGTGCTTGGGCAAGAATGGCAAGCGCAAACCCTATATTAAAGGAAGCTGCTTATCCATTTCCAGAATTTACCTTGAAATTTTTAGGAACCATAGTTCAAAACTATAGAATTATTAGGGGTAAAGAAACAGCAGCATTTCAAACATGGATAGAGAAAATTGAGGATACAGTTACTCATAAACTAGTACCAGTTTTAGAGCAAAATAATCTGTTATTACCAAAGCAAGTCTATACCGAGCAGAGTATGAATGGTAGTTGTACTCTGACAAAAATTTCTAATTTTAACAGCTTAATTGCTCTATCACAACAACATAGTACACCAGTTTATGCACTTACAACAGAACAATTAGGACAGACAGGCGTAGTATTAAAAGCTAATCAAAAAAAGCAAAAGGAATTTAAAACAACTTTTTCTGATTTAGCAGATAAAATTATTGCACTATCATCCAGTTATGCAGTCAGCGCTTGACCAATTTCGCATTAGTATCCAGCGTGTTCGGGATCTGATTGCTCTTCATACTTCCGTTAAGGCTCAAGCTACTGCTGCTCTGGATCTTTCAGACATTTTACGAGCTGCTCTAGTTCTAACTGTTAGTGCCTTGGATTATTATATCCATGAGGTTGTCACCTTGGGTATGCTGGAAATTCATCGAGGACAACGTGCTGAACCAGTATCTTCAGCTAATACAATTCAATCAGCCTTTTCCCGTTTTCAAGTTTCCTTGGGAAGCGCTCGTGAGGATAGAAGAATAGCCATAGATATTGCCTCTTGGATAGAGAGTGATATACAGCAGGTTTATGGAGCTAGCTTTTTACAGCAGTCTCATAATATTTCTGGTTTAATTCCAGCTATATCAAATAGTATTTTGAACAGATTAAATAATACTTCATGGTTAGAAGACGAGATTCGAGAACGTCTAAGTTATCAAAGCTTTCAGCAACCTGACAAAATAGCTGAAGCAATTAGGCAAATTTCGGATAAAAAATTGTGGGATGAGGTTGCTATTAAAATGAGTAAACCTCCTAAAGATATTAAGCAACAACTTACCTTAATTGTGGATCGCAGAAATAAAATTGCTCATGAAGCAGATATAGATCCTACCCTCAACATAGGTAATCGCTGGTATATCGACGAATCAATGGTTGGTGATACAGTTGATTTTATTGAGCAGGTTGTAGAGAGTATTCATCAAATTTTGTAGCTTTGGGTAGATTAATAGTAGATATTGTAAACTAACTAATTGAGTGAGATAGGCTTGCTCTTGATGATTCAGAGTTTAGCAAAGAAATCTGAATCACTGCGGGGTAATTTGTCTGACTATTTCTAGAAAACCATGAACAGTTGGGGATGTTTCGTTTCGTCGCCAAATCATCGCGATCGCTACGCCAATGTCTTTGAGTATTTCAACTTTTGCAGTGGTTTGTTGGATATTTTTATAAACTACTCCAGTCCGTTGCAGGTTTTGCAAAGATGCTGGCACGATCGCAATACCTATTTGGGCTGCAACTAAACTAACAATTGTTTGCATTTGGATAGCTTCTTGGGCAACACTGGGGCTAAAACCTGCTTGCTGACAAAGACTGATGATTAAATCGTAGAGTCCGGGCGCTAATATTCTAGGAAATAAAATGAATGATTCATTAGCAAGCGATGTCAAACAAACATCTAATTGATTTGTTAGTAAATGCGTTTCAGGTAGTGCTACCATCAGCCGCTCTTGAAAAATTATCTCCCAGCTAAATGTCTTTTCTTCAACAGGTGATCGTAGAAATCCTACATCTATTCGACCTTCTCGCAACCACTCTAACTGTTGATCTGTAGTGAGTTCATGTAACTCTAGGCTCACACCAGGGATGCAATTACGAAATGTTCGTAGAATAGTTGGCAAAATATTATATGCCGCTGAACTAACAAAGCCAACCACCAACTGTCCAATTTAGCCCCGACTAGTTTGTTTTCCAAGTCTGATCGCTTGCTGCAACTCCCTGAGAATTTGCTGTACTTCATTTAAAAATACTGGTTCTTGCGTTACTTTTATGGAGAATTAATACTAAAGTGCCAGTTTAATAAACTGCGGAGTCTAAAATTGCTAAAGTTACGAAAGCCATATCTAAGTCTTTTAATCAACTTCAGCTTATTATTAATTCCTTCTACAGTACCACTCGTAGTTTTTTCATCAAAATAACCTACTATTTCTCCAAACCATCTAACCATTGTACCTATGCTTTTCGGAAAATATGAAAGTGCTTCATGCATCCAATCTAATAATTTAATTACACTATCTCCCCAATATTTAGTGAATTCAAATATATCCCGAAAATCTTCTTTGAGTTGATGCATTTTAGCCAAAATTGGTGAAACTTCTTGAGCAGACTTTAACTTTTTTTTTTGCTTTTCGTTCAAAGAATCTTCATTTTTGATGAAGCTATATTTGCTTTTACTTAATCCCTCTAATCTTCGGGATTTTTCTGATTTATTTTCTAGTGACATTGCTGCCTTCTTTTCAGCTTTACGCATAGCATCTAACTCATCATTTACTTGTTTCATTACATGAAATCTATCAGCAGTTACGTTGGCGTTAGGCATTAATTCTTCTACTAAGCTTTTATAAGGCGACCAGAGATCAATACTCACTTCTTGGATTTGTTCTAGCACCTGAATATCCCAACTCACAAGGACTTCCCGGATTTCTTCCATTCTTCTGGACTTCACTATTTCAATGGGTTTATGAGTATCCAAATCTACTAACACTGCTAAATAATTACCTTGGCCTTTAACCAAGGCAATTTCATCTATGCCTAACCTTTTTAATTGACTTAAATTTATGTTTAATATCAGGGAAGCTTGTCCTTTTAACATTGATTCTACTTCTTCATCGCTTAAGTCATTTCTTTCGGCGACACTATGAATATTGCTATTTAATACTTGTTGAATTATCTGAGCCGCTAATCTTTTAGTATATCCTTTGCTTGGCTCTACAAAGTTTAGCTTTTCACTCAAGACTTTTTTACACTTAGGACATTTGAATTGACGACGATTTATTTTTAATAGAACTGTTCTCTCACTCCAAGATAAATCATGAATCATCCGCCAATGATTTTGATGTATACTGTGAGTAATTTGTTCACATGAGGGGCAAGTAGAATAATTCACAGATTTCTCTATTGTTATGACTATTCCCATGCCTTCAATTTCCTGACAGTCTAACACTTTCATCTCTGGAAGATTCAGAATTTGATCTACAGGAAATTTCATAGCGATCGCCCAAAACTTTTGTATGCAATATATATTATTATAATATAATCATTACTTAATAATGTTTAAAAGTTTGTAAGCCTATGCTTGGTAAAAGTTTTAGACTTCAATATCGTAAAAAGTATAGGCATGAAATTTAAATTATTTTAATTTTCACCATAAAAGTAGCGCAAGAGCCAAAATACTTTCCCTGCTTCTGTTAACTGCACATTTCGTTTTGTGCGGTGAAACAGTTCAAAGCCCAATTCCCTTTCTAGCTGCTGGATTTGTTGACTTAAAGGAGGTTGGGCAATATGCAATCGTTCTGCTGCTCTGCCAAAGTGTAGTTCCTCTGCCAAAGTGACAAAGTAGCGCAGGTGTCTTAGTTCCATCTGTTACCTGGATTTATATTTTTAACATATTAGTTAAGCTAAAAATATATATTGGACATAATTAAAAATCTTTTTTACTGTGATGATAGCAGTCATCAAGAGGCAGAGGAGCAGCAGAAGCAAAAGTGTAAAGTTCTTATGCTTGTTCACGAGTTTCAAACACTCATTAACCGAGTTCAGAGGTGGATTCATCCACCTCAAACACTCGTTAATCCAGTTCAGAGGTGGATTCATCCACCTCAAACACTCGTTAATCCAGTTCAGGTGTGGATTCATCCACCTCAAACACTCATTAACCCAGTTCAGAGGTGGATTCATCCAGTTCAAACACTCGTTAACCCAGTTCAGAGGTGGATTCATCCAGTTCAAACACTCGTTAACCCAGTTCAGAGGTGGATTCATCCAGTTCAAACACTCATTGTTGCAAATCCAAAATATATTTTTTCTGCTCCTCTATCCCTCTGCTTTCTTTAGTCATCAATCTAAGGCGCATCATTGAGCATTGGCGAACTAACACACTGTAATTTGATCACTTATGAATAATCTTTCGATACCCAATAATTATTGGGACACTGCACTTTATGAAGAGAAACACGCCTTCGTGTGGCAGTATGGGGAGGACTTGCTGAAATTGCTCAACCCCAAGCCAGGAGAATACATTTTGGATCTCGGCTGTGGTACTGGACAACTCACAGAAAAAATTGCGATCGCTGGGGCTGAGGTTAGAGGAATCGACTACGCACCCACGATGATTGAGACAGCAAGACAAAACTATCCTCATCTGCGCTTTGATGTTGCTGACGCTAGAAAATTTCAAGTAGACCAGCCATTGGATGCTGTATTTTCTAACGCTGTACTGCATTGGGTCAAAGAAGCAGATAGCGCGATCGCCTCCATACATCAAGCCCTAAAACCAGGTGGGCGTTTTGTCGCCGAGTTTGGTGGTAAGGGGAATGTACAGGCGATCGCCAAAGCTTTACATAGTGCTTTGCAGGCGATCGGTATTCCCACACAAGTAGTGAATCCTTGGTATTTCCCCAGTATTGGCGAATATGCTACACAGTTGGAACAGCAAGGCTTTGATGTCATCTATACCACCTTATTTCCTCGTCCAACTCTCCTAGCAGGAGGAGAAGTAGGTATGGCGAACTGGATTCAGATGTTTGCTAGCGCTTTTTTAGCAGGACTGTCTGCTCAACAACAAATGCAAGTAATTCACGCCGTTGAAGAGTATCTCAAGCCCACAATGTATCAAAAGGATACTTGGACAGCAGATTATCAACGAATTCGCATCATTGCCATCAAAGTTTAGATAAATTATTAGTTAGGACTTACGCAACTGGTACACAAGGCTTCTGGTATAAGAGTCAAGAGTCAAGGGTCAAGGGTCAAGGGTCAAGGGTCAAGGGTCAAGGGTCAAGGGTCAAGGGTCAAGGGTCAAGGGTCAAGGGTTAAGGGTCAAGAATCAAGGTTTTTTGGACTTTTGACCTTTGACTCTGGACAACCTCTGGCGTTAAAAATATGACACTTGCGTAAGTCCTGTTAGTAATGGGTTAAATCTATCACCCATTACCCACGAGGTAATTGGAGATTAATCTACCACCAAAAATGGTATTAGCTTATGCTTAAACATAAATTTCTTGGTCGCCAGACATCGCTTCCACTACTACTAACTATTAGCCTCACAACCTTGCTAGTTTCACCCTCACTAGCGCAAACTACGCCAGTACCAACGCCTTCTAGCGCTCCCTTGCAACTAGATTTATTAGCTAAGCCCAAAGACTATGTGATTACAGCTAGCACCATTAACCTAGAAAGATTAACCACTCCTAGTTTATGGTGGGCAAAAGAGAACTCTGAAAACAAGCTTTTGGATAACTGGATTGCATATCCAGCTTTAGGAAAAGAACCTGCTAGAGCAGACCTGATAGTGAATCAGCAAATTTGGAGCTTACTAGACTACCTGGAGCGCTACGACTTCGTGAATCGTTTGGGTGGCGTTGCTCGCAAGGATGGTTATAACGTTCGGGTTTTCAATTATCAGCAAGAACTGTTAGCAACCTACACCTGTAACTTTAATACAAGTCCAGCTTTGTGCAATATCCAGATGAATGCTCAGAACAAATTAGGGTTACTACGTTCTTTATAAGGCTTTCTCTTATACACAT
>NZ_JADEXR010000122.1 GCF_015206995.1 aff. Roholtiella sp. LEGE 12411
CAGTAGCACGACCACCTAAAGAACCATCTGTTGCTGTTTAATACCCAAGATTCTTCATACTTTTGCTAAGTCTCTGATTAACTCAGCCCTGCTGGGTCATTTTCCATTGCTTAGTCTAAACTCCAGTCATCAAGATCGAATGTACTGTAGTAGTTAGTTAAGTTTGATTTGATAGGTTCGTAGTTTGCACTTTAGCGAAGACAGCGCAAATTACGAACCAAAAAAGCCCCCAGTTAGTACCGGGGGTATGTATGGTCTATTACCATCAACATCTATTCCTATAAACAAGAATGGCATCTATGGGGCTTTTGTGCATCCTAGATAATGCAATTAATACATAATTTTAATTCTAATTTTGCAATTAAACAGTGAAATATAAGAAATACTTAGCTAAGCGCTTAATCTCGAGATTTTTTAGTTATTTATGCAGACATGCCAAATTAATTAATTTAGACTTAATTGTCTGACAATTCATTTTTATATAGGCTTTTCCCAGACACATTTAAAATTGATACAAAATTACCTAGTAAGTTATAAAAAAGGCTTGGCCGAGCCAAGCCTCTATATATACCAAGCATTTACTACACCATGATTAATTTAGACTTAGTGTGACTTTAGTTCATCTTCCTATAGGTTGTATCCAAATATTTTGAAAGCTGGTATAGGAATCATATTTGATTTCTGAAAAAAATTCAGTACATCTTTATTACTTCTTCTCCATGCCCCATTCCCCATTGCCTCTTATCCCCAGAGGGGGCCCCACCTTCTCCATTCGGTGTCTCTACGAGTCAGTTCACGAATCAAATCGGATTACTATATACAATCATTTGGTTGCTTATTAAAAAAGGTTTGGTAGTGAACCAAACCTCGATAATTGCTGTGCTTAACAACGTACTAAATTAATTTAGTTCCACTCTGCTTACAGATCATCTTCCTATAGGCTGTGTCAAAATATTCTAAACGCTGATATTGAGCATCTCACCTTTGCAAATATATTAGGCGATTAGAAATTGCGGCTATTCAGATGAGAGTCCATATTTCGGTGATATGTGCATAACCCATCTGGATTTTGCCATAAAAAAAGACCCTGGGTATTATTCCAGGGTGTACACACGTTTTTCAGGCATTAACAGGCTGAATAGTAACTTTATAAAATAGTTATTTCGACTACCCATAGAATGATATGAATATTGAGATATATATGGTATGAAAATCGCTTTACTTAGGCAGTCTATCCGAGAAAAAAGCTTAGGTGAATGCTAAATTTATATATAGTAATTTTAGACCATAAATCAGCAGTTTTTTCTAAATAATTATCTCTTATGGTAGGTATTTAATATTTTACAGGTTAATAGATCATTGTCTAATTATGAGAACTTATAGCCAGAGATTATAAAATTGGTATCTTACACCCATTAGTTATATGTTTCGCTTAATATTCTCACAAAAAAAAGCATGGCTAAAAGCCACGCCTCTATATATACCAAGTGTTTACCATATATAGATAATTTATAATTTCTCTTACTTTAGTTCATCTGCCTATAGGATGTTTCCAAATATTCTATAAGCTGTTAAGGAGATATTGAGGGGTCAAGCCTATTACAAATTGCCCAACAATATCTTAAAGTATCTACTACACCAAAGTAGAGATACGCTAACTCAAGATCATCTGAGATTTTTAGCCGCCGCAGGCTTAATTTATATAAGTTAGTTAGTTAAAAAATAAAAGCTTGGTGTTGAACCAAGCTTCAGATAGAAGTAGAATTTATTAGTACAATTTGACTACTTTAATTTATCAAACATCTATCATTAGAGAGTATGCAAATATTCTCAAAACTAGTATTACGTAAGTCTGTTGTATCAGCCATAAAAAAGGCTTAGCTGAAAGCTAAACCTTCATAGAAAGCAGTTATTCGACACACCAGGATTAATTTATATCTACTATTACTTCTGGTCATCTTCCTCTAGGATGTGTCTATTAAATATCAAATTTGATAGAAGCTTAACTATTCAAAATTACCGATAATCAAACTATCTTTGGAGTGATTAAAAGGTAAAAGTTTGAAATAAAATTAAAAAATTATTACTAAGTGGAATTTTAGCTAAATATTGAGCTTTACAATACTTACGGGTAAGTGCCTACTCAATAGTAATTCTTTACTATAGTAATCCGATTTGATTCGTGAACTGACTCGTAGAGACACCGAATGGAGAAGGTGGGGCCCCCTCTGGGGATAAGAAGTAATAAAGATGTACTGAATTTTTTTCCCAAATCAAATATGATTCCTATATTTGCCGTGGATAATGAAATAATACAGGTAAACGCCTCTCAAATTTTTTTGCTAGTTTCTATTGCTTCCCTTGGGATTTTGGATTCCGTTTGTGATTGCGATCGCAACTATACCTCAAGAAGTGATTTCCTTTCAGTATGAGAAGCAAATTTGGCTAACTTTGTTTGAAAATAGTCCACAAGCTCGGCGGATGCATTACTGCACATCAGTATCCTTATTAAGCTTGGTTACAAAAATTGGCGTCGCTGCGACTCTATGTGAAATAAATCATCTCGCAAATATGCAACGCGACATTTTTTATTGAATATCTCTAAATGAAATCTATCTAAAGATATAAATATTTTTAACAAAAGATAGTTGTTGGTAATACACCTGCCGTGAGATAAATACATATAAATACGTACTTTGCTCGACACAAAGAAAGCAAAATCTATCAAACAAATATTTGGATGACTAGAAACTTTAAAATAGATAGATGCAATTAATACTCTAGTTAAAAGGCAACAGGCAACAGGGGAATCCCCATAATTCCAATTAGGGGATTTATGTAAGGACGCATTGAAACTTCGTGGCTTGCGCCATCTGGTTTCAAGTATTTGATTTTTTCCATTAATCAATTAAGGGGCTTGTATCCAATATTCGGGGCTAGTTCTGTTCCCTGTTCCCTATTCCCTATTCCCTGTTCCCGCCCCGTTGGCGCAGCCTCTCGTAGAGAAGGGGCTGGTCAGAGAGTCTTCATTAAGTACAATACTCTAGGCGAAATTTTTAAATAAAAAACACTGAGTACAGTTTTTTTACTTAACAAAAGCTAGATTTTGAAGCTATAGCTTGTGGCTTGCTGATGCAACTGCAATTAGCCTGTCTCCCGCCTAACTCCAAAAAAAGATACTGGTAACGATAATGACGCGCTCTCCAAATTCAGGAAATGATCAGCAACCATCTAACCATCGTTTAAAGCTCCTTCTTTTAGGACGTATCAGTCTTGTTGTAGGTGTGGTTTTACTCACGGGAATTGCAGTCGCTACTTGGTGGGCTATAAATTATGTATATAAAGATTTAGCACCATTAGTAGAGCAAAATCTGGAGCAATTGCTTGGGCGTCCGATCAAACTTGGACAAGTTGAACGTTTTTCGCTCTCTGGCTTAAGATTTGGCTCTTTATCTATACCAGCAACTCCCACAGACCCTGACCGAGTGACAATTAAAGCCGTAGAGGTGCAGTTTTCACCTTTACAACTTCTCTTGACTCGAACACTAGCATTAGATGTCACCTTAGTTCAGCCCAATGTATACATCCAACAGGATAAAGATGGTCGCTGGGTTACAGCTGAAATTAAGACTGGAGAGGGGAAAGGTGCTATTCAAACTGAGTTGCAGACACTCCGGCTTCAAAATGCAAATGTGGAGTTAGTACCAGCCCCAGTACCAACTAAACCGAAAGGCTCAGTAGTATTAACCCAAGTTGGTGGTGCTGCTCGATTTTTATCTCAAAACAAGGGAATTAGTTATGACATAAATGCTCAACTCACCAGGGGAGGAGCAGTTAAAATTGCTGGCGACACACAACCAACAACACAACAAACGAGCCTCAAGCTTTTAGCACAAAATCTACAAGCATCTGATGTTAGTAGATTAATTCAGTTGCCAATTGTCTTGCAAGCAGGGCGCGTAGATGCTGACTTAGCGGCTCAGATTCCACCCAAGCAGTCAGAAACAACTATTACGGGAACGGCTACCGCTAATCAGGTCACTGCTCAAATTCAAAATATTCCTCAACAGTTTGTTAATTCCAATGGGAGATTAAGATTCCAGGGTCAGACAATTGCTTTGGAGAATTTGAGTACGAATTTTGGCAAAGTTCCCGTGTTAGCGAATGGAGCAATTAATACTCAAACAGGTTTTAATATCTCAGCTCAGATCAAATCAGTTAGTGCTAAAAATCTTTTAAACACGTTCAATGTGAATTCGCCAGTCCCCGCTACTGGAGAAGTGCGAGCAGATATAAAAGTACAGGGGCCACTTCTCCAGCCAGTTCTCAGCGGTACAGCAAGCAACACAAAACCCATTCAAGTTGACCGTGTGCAATTCAAATCTGTTAACACTGATTTCCGCTTGAGTGCATCTAAAACTGCATCGCAAATTACCGTTGATAATCTTAAATTAGTTCCAGCCGCAGGTGGTCAAATCACAGGAGGTGGTCAAGCTACATTGGGGTCTAATGGTGAGGTAATATTTAACGTTCAAGCTGATGACGTATCCGGGGATTTACTGGCACGCAGCTACGGCTTGACGCCACCGATCGCAGTTGGAAATATCTCGGCAAAAGCAAAAGTTTCCGGCTCCCTTGGCCAACAGCCGTTAGAATTGGAGATTTTCAATGTTCAGGCGAACCCACCAGCCGGGGGGCAAATTGTGGGGAGCGGTCAAGTTCAACTAGCACCCCAGGGAAGAGTATCATTTAATGCTCAAGCCAAGAATTTACCAGGGGATGCGATAGCGAAAACGAACAACAATTCATCTGTCACTATTGGCACTGTATCAGCAAATACCAAGGTTTCTGGCACTCTAAGCAACCTACGAGCAGTCGCACAGCTACAAGCACCCACTGGCACATATCCCACTACAGGACAAATTGTTGCTACTCAACAAGGGCAGAATATCTTATTTACCAGTGCTGTATTAAATGTAGCAGGCAATATAATCAGGGCTAGGGGACAGGTTGCCCAACAAGGCTGGCAGGCTTTTGTCAGTGCTGAGCAGGTTCAGTTGAGTCGTTTTAAGCAGATACCAGCCCAGTTTCAAGGTGTCTTAAATAATGCGGCGTTGAATTTGTCAGGAAGTACTACTTCATTCCAACCCTCAACGATTCAAGCCACAGGGCAAGCAAACCTGAGTGTGGCAGGAGGTACGGTTAATCTCAGAAATCTTAACCTTGATGATGGTCGCTGGCAAGGGCTTGTAAATGTTTCCCAAATTCAACTCAACCGTTTTTCACCACAACTACAAGGACGGCTCAATAGCAACATTCAGTTGACAGGGACAACAGCATCTTTCCAGCTTGCAGATATTCGAGCCGACGGACAAATCCGTGTTTCTCAAGGGTTAGCACTGTTAGCAAAACCGCTGACAGCTCAAGTTCAGTGGAATGGAGAGCAGATTATTGTCCAACGCGCAACTACCCCAGGATTGAGCGCTAATGGTGCGATCGCAGTTCAATTAGATGGTACACCCCAAATATCTAGTTTTAATCTGAATGTACTAGCACAGAATTTTAACCTCAAAAATACTGGCTTTAAAGTTCCTGGAGACTTAGCAATAGCGGGACTACTTGATTTTAATGGGCAAATTACAGGCACTCCTAATGTTCCGAAAGCTACTGGCAATATCCGGTTGCGGAATTTCAACGTTAGTAATTTGGCTTTTGACCCACTTTTAACTGGAAACGTGAATTTTCAAGGGGGACAAGGCGCAAATCTACAACTTGCGGGTACTCAAGATAGGATAGCGCTTAACCTTGGTGCAGATTATCGCCCAACCTCATTTTTACTCCGACGGGATGGGGCAGTTACCACAGGTAGAACTGAGGGTGATAACTTGGTGATCAACGCTCAGCAGTTTCCCATAGCTCTGGTTGGGGGTTTTGTACCTAACAATACGTTGAAACCTCTTGGCGGGATATTATCGGGAAATTTAGTTGTGAATCTTAACAACTATGCAGTTGACGGAGATATTGCGATCGCACAGCCTCGCGTTGCCAGAGTCACAGCAGACGAATTTCGAGGTAACATCAATTATGTTAATGGTGCTGCTAAGTTGACTAATGGTCAATTGCGAATAGCAGACAGCAATATTGCCCTGAGTGGAAGTTTAAAAACAGGGAATGATCCCCAATTTCAAGTCCAAGCTAATTTTGAGCAAACCAGAATTGAGAGACTCCTACAAGCGTTCAATATCTTCGACTTTCAAGACTTAGGCGGAGGGTTACAGCCTCCAGATTTGGCTGGAGCAGAAGTACTCAACACCACCCCTATTAGTTTGCCTGATGCAGATTTGAAAACACAGTTAGAATATTTCTCAAAAAATCAAGCACTGATAGCAAAACAACAACGCTCAGAGCCAGCACAAACACCGTCTTTACCAACCCTTGCAGAATTAACGGGTGCTTTGAGTGGAGCAATTCAAGCAACAGGCTCGTTAAAGACTGGGTTGAATGTTGGTTTTAATTTTCAAGGTGCTAATTGGCAATGGGGTAATTACTCCCTTAATGAAGTCGTTGCTAAAGGCACTTTGGCAGATGGTACTATAACACTGTCGCCATTGCGTGTTGGTATCAATCAAGGACTGGTGGCTTTTTCCGGACAGTTAGGAACTGAACAACTATCTGGACAGTTGAGTGTAACCAGCTTACCTCTATCGCTTTTAGACCCATTTATCCAAAGATACCCTGTAGATATTAGTGGATTGGTAAATGCGATCGCCAACTTAGCAGGTAGTTTAAAAGATCCCAGAGTCAATGGGGAAGTAACGCTGGCCAATGCGACTTTAAATAGGCAACCTGTGCAAACAGGACAGGTAAACTTTGACTACAACAATGCTCGCTTGAATTTTGATAGTACTTTGTTGGTGACAGGGACACAACCAGTGGCAATTACAGGTAGTATACCTGCTGCTTTGCCTTTTGCCGCAGTGCAACCAGATAACAATCAAATCAGCATCAACGCCAGTGTAAACAATGAAGGATTAGCACTGTTAAACTTGTTTACTAACAATCAAGTTTCTTGGGTAGACGGTCAAGGACAAGTAGATTTAAACGTTCAAGGTACATTAAACCAGCCGATTATTAATGGGAATGCCACAATTAACAATGCTACTTTTCGCGCTCAGGCGTTATCTGCTCCTCTAACAAATGTCACAGGACAACTAAAATTTAATGGCAATACGCTAAACGCCGAAGGCATTCAAGGCAGTTATAATCAAGGGCGAGTCGCTGCATCAGGAATTCTCCCCATTTTTGCTGCTCAACAATCTGTATCGAATCCACTTACAGTATCAATAGAAAAAGAACTAGATTTTCAGCTTCCAGGATTGTATGAAGGCAATGTCAGCGGTGGTGTCGTAATCCAGGGAACAGCGCTAAAACCTCAAATTGGTGGAGAAATTCAGCTCAGTGATGGTCAAGTTATCATTGGAAACTCTACTACTACTGCTAGCTCACAATCAACTACAACAGAAGCTAGCAGTAACGCCGCAATTACAGAAGCTAGCAGTAACACCGCAATTACAAGAGACAATAACGCTAAAACAACAGCTACAACTCGACCCAACTTACCTATAGAGTTTACAGATTTACGGCTGGTTCTGGGCGACGATGTTCGCGTTACTAGTCAGCCTCTACTAGGCTTTGTACCTGGAGGAACCACGTTTAGTCAGCCCATACTAAGCTTTCAAGCAAAAGGCGACCTAAGCGTTAATGGTACTTTAGCGAAGCCCCTTCCTGAAGGAGTCATTCGTCTGACGGGAGGACGACTCAGCTTGTTTTCAACTGAGTTCACCTTGGCGCGGGGCTATGAACAAACTGCACGGTTTATTCCTAGTCAAGGACTTGACCCTATCCTAGATGTTCGGCTTGTCTCAATTGTCCCTGAAGCTTCGGCGACTAGCAGTCGAATTTTAGAATCACCTGTTTCTGCTGAAATCAGCGATGTTTCTGCTACTAATTTTGGTACTTTACGTACCGTGCGGGTTCAAGCAAGCGTCAATGGCCCAGCTAGTGAATTGAGCGAAAATCTAGAACTGACGAGTGAACCTAGCCGTAGTAGAGGAGAAATCGTTGCTCTATTGGGTGGCTCTATTCTTAGTTCTTTCGGTCAAACAGGAGATGCAACACAAGGGCTGACTAATTTAGCTGGCTCTACTATTTTAGGTGGTCTGCAAGGAAGTATCACTGCGATCGGACAAGCTATTGGTTTTAGCGAATTTCGGATATTTCCCACTCCTGTAACTAATCAAGCATCAAGGAAATCTTCAGTTCTCGATTTGTCAGCAGAGGGTGTGTTTAACATCAATAATAATTTCTCTGCTTCTTTATCTCGGCCCCTTTCTACCAATGAGTCTTTCCGTTACAATCTGCTCTATCGACTCAATGACGAAATTCTGATGCGTGGCTCAACTAATTTAGGAGATGTAAATCAATTCCTATTTGAGTATGAAACCCGATTTTAATAGAGACGTTACATTGCAATTTTTAGAGACATTGCAATGTAATTTCTCTACTTTTTTAAAATGGGCATAATTTTTTGTGGACAATGCTCATCCAACGATTTGTAATCTAAGCATTTTAATAAAAACTTGTAGGAAGTGGTTCTGACCCTTTATATTCTTGCACAGAGAAATTAATCGTTAACTACAAGCAAAAGTTTGATTTTACATTTATTAATCGTGTTTATTGAAGTAGATAATGTTGTTGGTTTCTCAAAGTACTTGCATCTTCTATTTAGGATGTTGTAAAATACAACAAGTTAAAATCACATTCATTTAAATCTAGTGTTGTAACAACATAGATCTTTTTACAGATAATCAATTGTAAATTAATATAAGGGAATAATATAGTGAATTCTTATTTTGCATTACTGATCTCAATTTTCATTGGTATTGGAGGACAACTTAGTCTGAAGGCAGGGGCTTTGCAAAGTTTTGGCAGTAAAATAAACTTATTTTTACAGCCCTATGTTCTAGTCGGACTAGTTTCTTATTTTGTCGCTGCTTTGTTTTATATATATGCTCTTAAAAAGATCCCAATTTCCGTAGCTTATCCCACTGTTGCTATCAGCTATGCTGTCGTGTCTTTCTTAGCTCACTTACTTTGGGGAGAACCTTTTGGAGTTAAACAGATTATTGCCCTATTGTTGATTGGTCTTGGCATCTTTACATTAAATCATAGTTAATCATCATCAATTGCAACTAAATTTGATAGGTTAATATAGTAATCCGATTTGATTCGTGAACTGACTTGTAGAGACACCGAATGGGGGATAGGGGATAGGGAATGGGAAATGCGAAAAAGGGAGTTAGAGGTGTACGCAGTTCTTTCAAAAATCAAATAGGAGTCCTATAGTAATTTAAAACAAAAAACCCATTTTCCCAGGATAAAGGAATTTGGGTTAATTATTATGCTATATCTTCAGGTATTTATAGGGAGTATGCCGTTTTGGCAGATCGCCCTGCGCTAAGGCGCACGCTACGCGAACAGACTAGAAATCGCCCGGTGTTTCTTCCAAAAATGGATGCTCCCTATTTATAGGATGCGATCGCAAGTTAAGTTTTCACCACTGTAATATAGCTCATCTCAATGGGCGAACCGACCGTAAATTGTAGGTTTTCCACGTAAGCAATAGATTTTTTGACAACAGTCTCAGTGTTTGAGCAATAGTTTTAAGTACTTTCATTTTGCTAGCAGTCGGCTTTTGGTCATATCTCAAAACCATTGGAACCTCAGCAACTTTGGGTTTAAGTACTTTTGCTTTCAATAGCAAATCTACCATACAGGCAAACCCTTTCTCAGTGAATAAATTGTTGCCATAATACTCAAAAAGACTAACAAGAAAATAACGATTGTACATTCGATAGCCACAAGTGTAATCCCTTACACCAGATATAGGAGCCGCAATTCTAAACAGCCAACTGGCTCCATAACTCGTCAGTACTCTCAATGGCGATAAGCCTATAACTTTAGCGCCTTTTTGATATCTGGATGCTATGGCAATATCATAAGTACCACCCACCATGATGTCATACATTTTCATTAGTAGTTCTGGTGGTTGGGTGTTGTCACAGTCCATAGCGGCTAGAAAATCGCCTTCTTCAGACACTTCCAAAAAGGTTGTGAAACCTGTTTTTATAGCTTGACCTAAACCAGCATTTTTGACATGCTGTACTAATTTAAGTGATATACCAAGTGACTGCGATTCATCCAGAGCGGTTTTAGCAGTTGCATCAGTACTACCATCATCGACAAAAATCAATTTTATATCCATATTGCAGAGACTCTGCAATAACTGAAACCTCTTGAATAAAGGAGCAATAGACTCTTGCTCATTGTAGGCAGGTAAAAGAATAAAAAGTCCCATAAGTTCCTCGTTTAAGTTTTAAAAACCATTACTCAAATTTCCATAATTGAGTAATAACGTTAGCTATTGTTAGAACTAAGCTTGAATAGTTTAAAACTTGTAATGGTTGCACTTTCTTGGTTTGATTGATATGTGCTGCCACACTATCATCTGCTTGAGTTCTGATCTGAAAAGATTATTCAATCCTTAATAGGCATTACACACTTTAAAATCAACGCGTCTATGCAACTCGTTGTTACATATCTACACAGGCTGACGAACTCTAGTTAGGGATGCGGCGTGTTGTCCAACAGTCAAAACATTGAACTGATTGGATAAAAGCTTCAGTGCTTTGCGTAACGTTGCTAGCTTCTTATGAGTAGGAAGGTTCATACTAGGGAAGAATGCTAGCTCTGGCACATCCTCTTGAGTTAAAAAGTCTGTAGGATGCAGTAGTAAAGATGGCTGAGTGCCTGTAACTTTGCACAGCCAGAGAGCAATTTGGAAGTAAAGCAACGCCAACCCTGGAGAAAATACACTCAGATACATTAAGTAGCTGAAGTGAATTGGCATTTTAAAAATCGGCATCGTGGTGACAGGAATCTCAGTCAGCTTATACTTACCCATACACCATTGGTAAGGCTTGAGGGTTTGCAAACCGTCTTTGAAACTGCCAAACAAAGCTTTGCGTTTCGCGCGTTCTTCCTTGCTCAGCTTACAGGTCATCATGAAGTAAGCCCGTGCCACTGGCCCCAAAAATGTCGGAAAAATAGAAGCATCATATTGGTATTCCTGTCGTGCTAGGACTTGCAATACCGTAGGAGATAGACTGTATCCTGGACTTCGGAATCCAATGGGGCGCTGACCAGTGGCGTGCTGGATGTGCTTTTCGGCTAGTAGTAGCTCTTGTTCAATTTCATCCTCTGAGTATCGATTTAGCCAGAGATTATGGTGAAAGGAGTGGTTGGCAATTTCATGACCATTAGCAGCGATCGCTTGTAATGCCTGATGGTTCTTTTTAAGAGCTGCATCCTGACCTACAACGAACACTGTAATTGTCAAATTCAATTGCTTGAAAATATCCAAAAACCGGGGTACTACAATATCCAGGTAAGAGGGCAAAGTCTCCCAACCAGGATCGCCATGATCTTTCATATAAGACCAGAGGTTATCCAAATCTATAGAAAGACTGGCTATCGGTTTGTTCCCTGGTGAATTAGTTTTCACCATTTGCTTAGAAATTTGGTCGTGTAAATATACATTGTTTTTCATAAGGATATTAAGTATAGGTTTAGACTAATTTTTCTTGATTGATTTGAAGGGGATTAGGGATTAGATGCACAGAGGAAAGTTTACGTCTGAGGTTAAATACCCAAATATCATTTATAATTAGCGCCCCAATTAGAAGTTTACAGAGAGACGCACATCTATATAGAAGTACGTTAGACCAGTTAACAGGCAGCTACACAGCTACCTATCTCTTTACCAAACAGATGTATGATGTATCATTTTGAGTGCAATAGGGTAAATTATAATGCGCTCAATTTAAACCGCTCTTTAACTAGGCAGAGTACATTTGGTAAGATGCAAACTTATTTTTTACTTCCTTGGTAGGACTTACAGTATTTCTTTATGAAGATGCATTCAATCTAAACCTCTGTATCTGCACACTAGGTGCTACAACAAAGGGAGCTTCCGCAATGCACTGACTCTCCTTGGTCAGGAGAAACGGCAACAACTGGGGGGTAAATAAGCGCATCTTTACTAATATTTGGTGTTAGTTCAGATGCAAGCTATTGCATCTTTGTATTTTTTATAAAAGTCAATTTTAACAATACATATATTTTGCGGAGAAGGCAATACCTTTTACAGTAATTCTACGCTATTTTTTTTTACACTTATAATGCAAATATCACATGCAATCAACAAAATATATGATTTTTCTGCTGAAATATGTAAAATTTTCTTGTTGAAATGTGTAAAATTTTCTTGTAAACTTTAATTCTACTCCTATCTCTCCACTTTCTTCAAACTTGTAATCAACAATACCAATTACTCCAGTTCAGCCTTGATAGTTATTGGCATGGCTCTCTACATTATTAACTTTTTTAGTATGGCTATTTGCTTGATATTAATATACTTTTGTTCCGCAATTTTGCGGCTGAAAAGAGCTTTGGAATAATCCACAAAATGATTGTTCTTGGGACTCTTGAAAAAATTAGCATGTAGTTTACCACAAGTAGCTTGATGAGAAATATTTAATACCACTATTAGAGGGTGTTTGAAAAGTCTAAATTAATACCAAACTCAGCGATTAGAAATCGCGCGCCACTTCCTTCAAGTCGGCATAGCCGCCCAACGGAGTGCCTTGGGAACCCGCCCAACGCAGTTGGCTACACAGGCAAAACCCACCTTTGCTTGCGGAACGCTACGCGAACGTGGGTTGGAAAACCTTGATTTTTGGTTAGTCCGCGCAGGCGGACTTTGTTTTTTCGTTGAGGTTGTCCAGAGTCAAAGGTCAAAAGTCCAAAAAACCTTGATTTTTGAACGCCACTTGCTTCTCCTGTCAAAGACGCTGCGCGAACAAGTCGGCAGAGCCGCAAGGGCGCAGTGGCTCCCCTTGACTCTTATACCAGAAGCCTTGTGTGCCAGTTGCGTAAGTTCTAATAACCATAGATTAGATGTAATTCATTGATAGGACTTACGCACACTCTACGAATTCTCGGCGTTCTTCTCTACCAGACGCTGCGCGTTCACGTAGTGGATCGTAGAGAAGGCGGTTCGATACGATGCATTTGTACAGTGCGTAAGTCCCATATCACTATTTTTTGTAGTGAATTGGTCTAACAGCTTAGCTTATACTTGTTAAACAAATTTTCCTTGACTAACTGCTATAGGGCTGGTATTGAAGAGAATTTTGAAGCCCTTTAAAAAAGCTCTTTCATAGGAAAATGGCACTAAGATAACCCTTAAATTACTTACTTCAACGGGCTTGCTTTGATCTTAGTGCCATTCAATTTAGTCTATTTAGCTTAGTAACGGTTACGGAAGTTGCTACCACCACCTCGGTTACCACCAAAGGAACCTCTGTCTTCCTTGGGTTTAGCCTTATTTACTTTGAGGTCACGACCCATCCACTCTGCACCATCAAGAGCTTCAATGGCAGCTGTTTCTTCAGCATCTGTACCCATTTCTACAAAAGCAAACCCACGTGGACGCCCTGTCTCACGATCAGTAGGTAGCTGAACTCGCTTTACAGAACCATGTTCTGCAAAAACAGAGGTGAGGTCTTCTTGCGTGACCTCGTAGGATAAATTACCTACATAAATTGACATACATTGTCTCCAAAGTCAGAAGTGTGTAGAGATTTAGATTTCGGAGAAAAGTCTGTAAATACCAAAAGGGAAAAGCCTGTCAATACTAAAAACAAACGCTGCCACCGAATTTCATTCTCATCTATTACGTTAGCACAGCATTTAGTTTTTACTCATTGCAATATATAAAGCATTATACGAAAAACTGCTACCAAAATTTAATTAAGCATTGTACTTTTCTACCCAAATTGATACTGCGTCGGGATAATCGGTCGAATCTGGCAGGGATAATTATTATAAGCTTGTTTGGTGTTGATTTTAGTGTTTATTTCCGTGATCATCCCTCTGTTCAGCCAGAGAACAGAAAGTACCGAATATTTTCTGTGTAGGTAGATCCGAGTATTTTTAGTATGGTGGTAGCGATCGCAGCAAAAACTACAATATACGTCAGGTAGAGCTAGCATATCCCCAGCCATAAAGTAAATATAGCTATGGGCAGATTTAGCGATTGAGGCTAGTACAGTAGTTAAGTTTCAATTAAAACAACTGCTTGCTAAAGATAAGATAAAACTAACGCATATTAGCGATTAGCTGGATAAAATTGAGTTCAAATTGGAATCATAAATATTTAGTAAATGTACAGTTATTTGCAGTATGAGATGCCAATTTTCTTAACCTGAAAATCAGCAAAACTGAGACATTAGAATATTTGGTGTCAATTTATACGATTTTCAAGTTGTATAATAGTTATACTCATTTTTAGGTTCTACCTGGGAATTAAGAAGTGGCTTTGCCACTTCTTTTTATAAGAATGCTACCTCAGCAAAAGTAAGTTCAAAGTTAAGGGACGTGAATTAAACAAAACGCAAAACTTTTGTTTAACATCCTCTTAGTGCATTACGTTACTAACGCAGCCTGCGAAAGTTGTGGATTATTAAATCTACAATTCTCAAGTAGTTTTGTTTGATTGTTAACGTTTATTAGTCATTAGTCATCTCTTCTCGCCATTTATCACGGTTTTGCTTGCTTTCCACATTTGGCGATCGCGCTAACTGCCAAGTTTTCCACATTAAGGGTTTCTGTCTTTCCAGATGATTGATAAACTGCATTATTGACCGGTCTGCCTTGATAGGGGTTTTCAAATCAAACTGAATTGTTTGGAAAAGTTTAGTGTCACCCTTAATAAAGTTTTTACCCCAAATCTTAGTTAGCCACAGCACAACTCGATTGTACAATTGACCGATAAATCCTCGGCGTTTCTTAATCATCAATAGGGTTATAATTTCAGCTTTCCCCTCTTCTATAAGGCGCAAGGAAATCATAAAGTGTAAATGCAGAAAATCAGGGCCAAATGTTACCATACCAGTACTGCCGTACCAGTAGCAAATACTGTAAGTTACAGCATTTTTGTAAAAGCGACTGATCAGCTTAATAAAAAATGAATCTCCACCGAAAAGTGTAATGTTGTTGAAGATAATTGCATTCTGATTTAGTTCATGTTTTTCAAAGTCAACTTTTAATGGCAGTTTGTGAACTGTATTGAAGTGTTGAGCATCGATTACATTAATCATTACTACATTGGGGTGACAGTTTGTCACTAAACGGGAAGCAAAGGTAACATCACACTCCTTTTGTTCTAACTCTGGAATATAGGGTAAGGGTAGTTGTGGAATTTCCCCAGTCCAAATCCAAATGGTCTCGTACTTCTCTGCGGTAGGCCAAACTTTTAACTTCGTGGGAAGCGGCTCATCTAAACAAGGGACATCAACACAAAGCCCTTCAGCATCAAACTTCCAGTGGTGGAAAAAACAGCGCAGTTCATTACCTTCAACTTTGCCTTCTGCAAGGTGAGCGCCCATGTGTGGACAGTACGCATCAAAAATAATTACCCTTCTGTCTTCACCACGGTAAATCACTAATTCTCTGCCTAAAATTGTGATAGGTTTTACCTCACCTACCCGCAGATTGTTAGATGGTATTACCCAATACCATCCTTCAATAAAACGCTCTGGGTTATTAAAAGTTTTCGGTCTATGATTCGAGCTTAGATTCTGCGAGTTTACATTCATTTTTAGGGTTTCGCTTAAAGTGAAGCGGTTGATCTAGAATTAGCATATTAATTTTAGATAAACAGTTATTTACAGTACTGCAAAGGGCGATCGCACAATTAAGTAAAAGGGATTGGGCATTGGGCATTGGGCATTGGGCATTGGGCATTGGACATTGGGCATTGGGGATTGGGCATTGGGCATTGGGCATTGGTATTCAAATGAAAAATTATGGAATTTGCTCTAATCCCAAACATATTTAGGAATGTTTTCCCAGTACCCAGGGAGAGGAGCGGTGTTCCTGTTAATAATAAATCTTTAAAAAAGGAGAACTTGGTAAAATTGCTAATTAGATAAATATTCAGATTATTAATACCAATATTTTGCGAAGATGTACAAGAAGTGACTAGCCCTGTAAATATGTAATAATAATCATAAGAGTTGGGATAATCTGCCATGTTAACTCAGGATAAAAAACTGCTTTTAATTGGTCAGGTAACAGATATGAGCGGAGTCCCTATCAGGACAATTCGCTATTACGAAAGTTTAGGTTTACTCAAATCGTTAGGACGAACAGAGGGAGGCTTTCGGCAGTTTTCATTTGATGTACTTACTCGTCTAGCCTTCATTAAAAGAGCGCAAAATCTTGGTCTTAGCCTAGAAGAAATTGGGGCGATTCTTCAAGTCTATGACCAAGGACAGCTTCCTTGTGGTGATATCAAAGAAAAGCTAGAAGATAAGCTTTTACAAATAGATAGCCAAATTGATCAGTTATTAACCTTACAGTCTGAAATACAGGGATTACTTTCAGGGTGGAAAAATATGAGTAGTCAGCAGGAGGGCACAATTTGTCCCATTATCCAAAACAGTGCTGAGAAGTAATCCGATTTGATTCGTGAACTGACTCGTAGAGACACCGAATGGAGAAGGTGGGGCCCCCTCTGGGGAACTCGGGGCCCCCTTTGGGGATTAGGGGCGAAGAGGCAATGGGGAATGGGGCATGGAGAAGAAGTAATAAAGATCTACTGAATTTTTTTCAGAAATCAAATATGATTCCTATATACTCCCCGCGCCGCGCTCCGTGACGCCGTGGGGCTGCTGGCGGGAATAGCTCAAAAATCAAAAAGCAGGGGAGCTCTTAGCAAGGGAGCAGGGGGAAAAATCACGCCACTTGCGGGTGAGCCTTGTACCTTTAGTTCCCCCAGCAAGACTGCCTCTTATCAAAACTTAGGACTTGGGACTTTTATAGAGGAGAAACCACCATAACTCTAGTCCAATTAAGGCAAACCCAACCATCGCAACACCTACTTTCAATCCCAAAGGTTGCTCGATGCAGTGAAATTGGCTGGTTTGCTCTAACGCCGAAGCTGGGATTTTTGCTAAGGCTACGCTTGATATTCCAGTGAGAAGTACTAAAGCTATGAGGCTTACCCAAAGCATTTTTTTGCTGAACATTGGTTATCTTCTGCAATTATGACGTGGCTTTTGGTCGAAAGTTACGCAATCTCAGGGCATTGGTGACTACAGAGAGCGAGGAAAGAGCCATCGCGGCTCCAGCGATAATTGGATTGAGTAACCAACCAAAGATGGGGAATAGAATTCCTGCCGCAATGGGAATGCCGATAACGTTGTAAATAAAGGCAAAGAAGAGATTTTGCTTAATATTGTTGATGGTGGCGCGGCTGAGTTGAATGGCTGTGACGATCGCCTGCAAGTCTCCAGAAATTAGGGTAATGTCGCTAGCCGCGATCGCCACATCTGTTCCTGTACCAATGGCAATTCCTACATCGGCCTGTGCTAGTGCTGGTGCATCATTAATGCCATCACCTACCATTGCGACAAGGGAATAGGGGATGGGGGATGGGGCATTGGGCATTGGGCATTGGGGATGGG
>NZ_JADEXR010000123.1 GCF_015206995.1 aff. Roholtiella sp. LEGE 12411
GGTCAGGGGGAAGAGGGTTAGAGGGGCATATTACTACTGGCGCTGGTGGTACGTCATCATTTCTGGTTTGGTCAATAAAGTCAACAAGTACTATGGGAGCAGGAAGAACTGCTGGAGAAACTACTGCGGCTTTTGTCCATGCATTCATTTTTTCGGCTAGCGTGCCTATTCCATCGAGCTTAAATGGGGCAAAGCCTGGGTCAGGACACTTACCTGCTAAATACTTTCCACAAGTTTGTGTACTGCTGGGATCGGCTACGCCATCCCTAATTTGCCATCTGGCGATACGAGCAGCTTTAGACCAAGTGTCATTACTGTCTTTAATTAAATAATAAGCAACTAATGAGTAAACAAAAGTATCGTCTTTGTTGTCTTCAGGGTCTGCGTCAACTGTAATTGCCTGACTAACTAATTCTCGTTTCCAAAAGACAAGCACAGGAACTCTATCTGTCCCGTTAGGTATTTGAGGCCCGTTATTAGTGGTTTGAGACAGAGTATCTATTCCAGTAGCATCATAAATATAGATTGCCTGCTGTAAATCACGAGCAATGTAATCCAGTGCAGCTTGGATTTCTTGCTCAGAATTGGCCTTGGCTTGCTCCTGTCGGTCTGTATTCATAATGTTGATCATGAATCCCATCAAAGGCGTGATGACAAGAAAGGCCATGATCATGGCTACCAACAATTCAATCAGGGTAAAACCGCCAACTTGCTGAACGACCCTGGAGCGTGTCAGCTGGCTCCTGAGTAGAAATTTTAGTGTTTTCATCATCCTGGAGTCTTCCCTTTACTGAATAAATACACAGGGGTCAATCGCATAATATGAATTTGCCCAGTCTTTTATTGACAGCTTTTATTTGTTGCAATACCAAGACGCTGACATAAAGCCTGAAATGAAGTGTTAGTACTAGCAATGTCGGTGGTCATTTCTACTAGTGGTGCTTTGCGACTACCTAATCCACCGGTAAAAGGTGTTTGTGTATTTTTAGTATCAGCAGTGCTAGCAGTTAAAGGAAAATCAGCATCTGCTCGATAAACTCGAATTCCCAGACGATAACCTATCTCTGCCAGCTTCTTTGCCTCTGTTTCAGTAGTTGTGACGTTAATGCGACTAGCCTGAATGTAAAACAAATCACTAATACAATCGGGCGGAGGAGTGAACTGACCATTTTTGTTAAAACAGTACAAATTTGTCTTAGTCAATGCCGTAGGAGCAGGCATCTTATCTGTACTGTTAATTAAATTATCTGCAAGTGTTCTGGGTATATCTTCAGTTGGTGGTTCCAGTGAACCTGTAATTACTTCACTTGGTGCTTCAATTGCTCCAGTCCTGACACCATCAATGAATGTTTTTGCCGCTTGGGTTGCTAGTTCTACCCGTCGAGACTGAACACGGGTTGCTGTTGCTAAGACGATTACAGGTGCGATCGCTGTTAGTAAAATAGCAACTACGAGTAGTGCTACTAGTGACTCAATAATTGTAAAACCAGACTCACCAGAAGGGCAGCTTATTTGCTGTTGTTTACGTTTAATCATTGCTCATTACCAACTTCTAAGATTTTATGATTGGCAGCTAGAAGGACGTTGATCTTGGTCAATTACATAAGTATCGTCACTCACAACAACGGTTCCTTTCGGGTCTTTTGCACATAGCAAAGTTGTTACCCACTTGTCATCTCGACCAACTTCCCGGAAGTACTCATCTGGCAGATCATCTGGCGTTCTCACCAACTTTTGGGCAAACAAGTCAGGTGATTGTGACAGTAGCCCTACGTCATAACCCCACTGCCGTGTAGGAGCGAGATAGAAAGGAGTTCTATTGTTGTTGCCTTTGATCGGATATTCATAATCAGCGGTTAACGATGTGCTAAATGGCCCGGTAGCATAGGCACTCCTTTTGAACTGAATGAAAGAGCCACTAATTCTAGCCTTAAAAGCATCCGCGACAGTGCCACCTGTGAAGTCTGCATTCGGGGCCCAGTTCCAGTTTTCTATAAACCTCACAAAATTGTGCAACCCGCCATTATCTTCTGTGGGGCGTGCTGGCGTGTCTCCAGCAGCAGCGGCTAAATTGAAGGTAGTTTCAGTAGCTCGTTGCAGCCAGTTGTTGTCATAATTCTTGTTGCTGGAGTCCGGACCTATTAGGGGCGTAGTTTTGAGTGTACCGTCACCTCCATTTTGAGGTGTCCCAAAGGGGGTGTTGATTTGCAAGATAGGTATCAAGCGGGGCTGGTCTTGCAGATTTGCATCGGTGGGAACGTCAGCAAATAACAAATAGTTGTCAGGTGGCTCTTGATTTGAAGAATTATCAGTTGTTGGATTTGAATTTGTCGTCGTTGTTCGGAACCATAAAGCGCTAGCGGCAAGCCGAGGAAAGCTAGTACCTGAATAGGGAAACTCTGCCACATTGCCAGATCCATCGATTCCCAAGGGTGTAGGACGCTTAGGAGTATTGCCATCAAGAACCAAGTTGCCACTGGTATCACGTTTAAAAGCAACTCGACGGGGGTAGCGTTGATATGCAGTAGCCGCAGCAGTAGCCGTCGTACCCGACTCTAAGGTAGTTATTAATTTACCTACAATTCCACCACTTATATTCCACGAGGTTTCACTTGTGGATGGCTTAACTTTCCAGTCTCCAGGTTCACACGCCGAAACAGGTAGTTTCGGACAGACTTCCATTAAATACTCGTTGAAATTTCCCCGCCGCTGAACTGGTGTAACCAAGTTGGTGAGGTAAGAGCTACCTTGGAAAGTCGGCTCATCTGTAACACCATCAGGTAGTTTAGGCACAAAGTCTTTCGGACCACGCTCGTCCTGCGACGTGTTATACCAGTCAGCATTGGTAACGTAAGCATTAGTAGAAAAGCCCCTGTTTTTAAAGTCGGTAATAGAAGTACTATCCCCCAGGTTATTGTTCAGGTCATAGTCTCCCTCATTGCGGAAACCTTCGCGGAAGTTACTAGAAAGTAGGGTTATGGCATCTGCTAGTACGCTTGCAGGTCTCCATGCGTCCCCATTAGGATTACAGTTGTTCTTCAGCCTCGGATCACCTGCGCGACATGCAAATTGAGGGTTGCGTTCATTTGCAAGGCGAGTGTAGAAGTTGCTCCAATCATCTGCCAGTGATGTTGTGAACTCTTCTTGGGTGTGTTTATTAAAGTCACCCTTAATATATACAGGCAGGTTTGAAGCCAAAATTAGCCCTTTTTCTACATCTCTATAAGCCAAAGTACGCCAGATTGGGTTGCCATTAATCAACATAATGGCGTTAGGACGACGGGTTGGGTCAAGTATGAAGTCAACAGGACTTACTGTCTTTTGGTTTACTCCTGTTGCACTCGCGTCTAAAAGCGCATCATCACGAGTGGCGTAGATAATACCGCTATTGGGCAATAAATATTCTGTTGCTGTTGATACACCGCCACTGATAGTTTGTCCTTTCAGCAAGCCAATATCTAAGACTGTGGCGCGAATTTCTAGGGGTTGACGCTGTTCCTTGGATAAATTATAGTCAGCGGCATCTGGTACGCTTGCTGTAACGTTTGTTCCGTTAGGTAATGTATAATTTGTATTTGTGAATGTTTCTACACCCAGTGTTGACTGGTCTTGGTGAATTGCCTTAATTTGCCTAGCATCAAGAAAGGCAGTTTCCATAATTGCACCGTGAGGAATGACGCTATTAGTGGCGGTACCAATAGTTTCGTCTAAAATTTGGAGGGCGCAAAGTGCAGATTCAACAGCAGACCTTTCTGAGAGAGTGCGGTTAGCGGCAGTTTTTGCCAGAGCATTTTTGAGTGGCTCATTCACCCAACGTCCATTGGGATATTTTAATAGGGTTTGGTAAGTCAATGCCGCTGCATAAGTGGTTTCACCGCTAGCAGCAGGAGCAGGGTAGACTATCCCGTTGTTAGAAGCACCGCCAGCAGCCTTACCAAAGGGAATTGTTGCTAAGTCTAAGTTCTTGGCTCTAGTACTGTTAGTGGGATCGTAGTAGCTACTAACACAAGCAATAGGGGCTGGAGTCAGGTTGTTGTAGCTGGCAATGTTGTAGTGATAAACCACTGTCGCCCGCATCCGCAGATAAGGCGTCTTTGCGCCACCTGGGTCTGGTAATGTAATATCTGAATCTTTGGTACTGGTATTACTTGCCGCTGTCTGAGAAGCAACTGGCATCATGTCCGACCAAATTTCCCTAGCAGCAACAGTTGAAGAGAAATCAGTAGTTGTAGTGGTGAAACCACTAGGTAAATAAATACCAGCACCAGTCACTACCCGTAAGCCACCAACAGGGTCTTGCGGACTAGTCGGTACTTTAGCAGCTGCTAATTCCCAGTCTCCATCTCTATCTGTGGCTCCCAAATCAGCTAGTTGCTCTATGCGGGTGCGACGAGTACGAATACCATCATTGTCATCCCATTTAATCCCTGTGATATCTTGGGTATCTTGCGGGTTTGGTCCAACAAAGCTTGTTCCCTTCCACCAGAGTTCAGGGAGGTTGTTACCAATCAAAATACGGTCACCTAAGGATTTCTCTATACCTTGTTTTTGTAGCTCAGTTGGTTCGCTGGCACCAGGATTAAGCTTGTCAGTACCATTTGTATTCAGTGTTAGCTTACTATAACTGGTGGCTGTTTTACCATCAGTGGGATCAGTAGGATATATCCAAGCATCTGGTGGACGTAGTTCACCGCTAGCTGGAAGCGGAGTAGCTGTTTCGTAAGTGCCTAAAACAACGCTCAATGCACTATTGAAAGGAACCTCCGCATAAGGTACCCGGCGGGTGCGCCTTTTGAAGTAAGTATATAGCTGCTGTTGGCGGAATCGCGCAGTATCAGCTGAGGTGTAACCTGGTGTATTCTGCTGTTGTTTGGCAATACCATCTTTAACCTCCTGCGGGTCACTGGTTTCATTGTTAGCCGTCTGGGCTTCAACTAAGCGATTGATGCGCTGCACATAAGCTAGGCTGTTGTAAGCTATGTTACTCGGAATCTCACTAACTGATTTGTTAGCCGTGACTTCAGGGGTTAAATCGGGATCGGTGCTTTTTCCTTTGTATAGATGCACTTTGGTAGTGACACCTAAATCACTAGCATCCGTGAATCCACCAGCCCCTAAATTGCCACCAAGGATAATTTTGGCATTGTCATCTTCGTAGAAACAGGATGTTTTACTACTAACTTGATATAGCGTGACACCACCAGCTCCTCTTGGTGCACCAGTTAGGAAGTTACTATTGGTAAAAATCCGCCCATTTAACCTGAAGACAGGACCAGGAGTAAGATTTATATCATCTTCATAAATAACAGCATTGTTAACTAGAGGAAGTTGCACGCGCTCTTGTTGATACTCTAGGGCAGAGAAACCTTTATTACCTTTGTATGGCTCATAATTAATAGTATCAGGAGGGGTAATAATAGGAACAGTTGCAGTATAAGCAAAAAAGGCTTTTTTCAGTTTACCGCCAATAGTAAACCAGCCAGTGTTGCCTACCAAAGTGGCACTCGTGCCTAGAGTATCTCCACAATCTCCATTGACACTACCAGCCGTCATTGGTGGAGTTCTCGCTTCTAGGGAGTTTCTAGCACGAGTATATGCACCATCGCTCACAGGGGGATTTTTAAAGTAAATCCCATAGAGAGTGTAGCTATCAAATTTGCCATTGTTGTCGGTATCGACGGGATACTGCCACGCTGTTTCTAGTGTATCTGAGCCTTGAATCAGCTTCAGTTTAGTCTCATCGCCAAAAGTATATTCATCTAAATTGGTCGTCAAAGTATCATACAACGCGTTATCTGTTGGCGTAGCTCGTGGTAGCCTTCCATCTTGAAATAGCTTGTTTAATTTAGCTCTAGCACGATCAATTGCCGGAGTTGCAGCGTTGAGAGTAGCCTCGTTCACCCGAACATTACTAGCATTTTTGGAGCGTTCAAAAGACCTAAATAAAATCGCGGTAGTCAGTAAGACAACTACTAGTGCTACCATTGCAACTGTTGGTAACACAAACCCTGCGTTCACTGTTCCACGTTTTCTATTGGTGGCAAAAAGATTTCTTAGTAACCAAATAATTTGCTTTTTAACTGTAGATAACAAATTTTTACTAAGTTGGTTGAAAAAAATTTTTACTGCCTTGAATAACTTGCGTCTTGCAGACATAGAAGCTTCCCTGCCAAGTGTTTTATTAAAGCTTTGAGGATGTTGATTTTATAGGCGACTAAGCCTATTAGATAAATTTGCACTAAAACTTAGAGTAACGATTTATGTGAAAATTAACCTTGCTTGAACATTGTTAAAAATGCAGTAGCAAAACAAAAAATACAGTTAATTCGATTTATATCATGGGTTGATTTTTTGGTTAATACCGAAAAATACTGAACTTCTCGAAATTATTTAATTTATGCCCGTTGCGGAAAAATTCACCCTTGTATATAAGACTGAGGCTATACAAACAAAACCTGTATTTTCAGACTAATTAAGCTCAGTTTTATAGAGAAATGGTATGACTTAAAATTGGCTTTTTAAAAGGCTATTTCATTCAAAGGTAGCTTTATGAAGATATTGTCAGCATAGTAATGTTATATTACCCACCTGTTAAAGAATAAATGTCAGTTGGTGGCAAAATAGTATAAAGTAATTTAAAACCTCAGTGTAGTGGGGAGGCGGCAGATTAAAATAATTCGTAATTTGTAATTCGTAAATTTTGTTTTGTAATTGGGATTTAACCCCAACACAAAACTTACCAGTTATAGAACAGGAGGACTTTAACCCACGAAATTGAGGTAAATATTCTTAATTTCAAGCAAATACGCAGGAATTAGGTTTAATAGTCAATACCTGAATTACACTGTCGTTTGCACAGACTATCTATCAAATTATTGATTTGACAACAAAGAAGCCGTTTTGAAAAAAATTTCATAAGGTACTAAAAATCGTCGGAGGAAACCAGGCTTTAATACAGCAGAAGTTTCAGCATCAATAGGTAGACACTGGGAGGGGTAGGCTTCAAGCGCCTCTATCTTCTTGCATTGAACAGAATGAATAGAAATACGGTGAGCATACGCTAATTCATGTAGTTTCAGGTCACGAAAGAGTAAAGATTTCCAGAGAATCCAAATAGGGTATTGTAAAATATCAACCTCAATTCCAGAGTATTGAATTGCCGCCTGAACTAACTCATAAGTTACTTCGTGGTCTTTGATACGATCTTGGCGGTGGGTGACATAAACTTCCCCAGGCTGAAAGGATTTCAGGAGTTGAGCAAGTTGTTCAATCGTTTGTTGACGCTTGGTTGCATCTAGATTCTGAAGCTGACTATCTGGTTTGTCGAGAAAGTGAATTTGCTCAGAGTGTACACCTAAGATACTTAAAGCTGAAAGCGCTTCTTGCTTACGAATTGGAACCATTTCCCCAGATTGAAACTTGGGATGCTTAGCATGAGAAGCCGCTCCATCTGTGATAAAAACAATCTGGACTGATACATTCTGTTCCCGTTTGAGTCTTATCAAACCGCCACACCCCAAAACTTCATCATCCTGGTGAGGTGCAATTACCATCGCAGATTTTTGATTAACAGTCAAAGGCTTACTAGCAATATGCAATAGCCAACGGAACTGCAACATACTCAGAAATTCTGGCAGTTTATGATTGTATAGTCGCCAAATCTTGTTTTGTACTCGATGAAGAAAATGTTTGATGTTCAGCATTCTCTTCAATCCTATAGTCCACCTCTGAATATGGTTTCCATTCATCGAATTACTCTCTACAATATTGACTCGTGAGTTAGTAAAGAAAAATAAGCACTAAGAGCAATACAGTTCAGTTGGACTAAAGGAACAAGATATTCCCCAATCCCTTTAAAAGCAGGCTTCTAACGTTGCTTCCTTTTTAAAAGCAATTTAGGAGGAATCAAGCTTTAACTAAACTGTATTGACACCAAGAGAGGTTAAATGCATTTGTCTATACCTGAGAAGCTGCTCACTTACTCTCTTGAGATTTCCTAACAACCAGCTTCTGAATTCAGTTTTGATTATTTAAGACAAATGGTTCGTGCTATTTTAATAACCTATTCTGGTCTAATGCTTAAAACTTAAATTTTGTATTAGTAAATATACTTAAAATTATCCGCTTCACTGCGGTTTCGTCAAAACCACCATTTTTCTAAAACGGCTCAAAATCAATCATGGTAGACATTTACCACTTTTTATTGTCTATGAGGAGTGTATGGAAGGATTGAGGCTCAAATTTAGAAAACTAGTGTCAATAGTTCCAATTTGACACTAGCCTAAGTTGGGTAGACTCTTAAAGGGAGCATCTGTGACATGTCTTCCTTTAAAGGGCGACCAAAGGGGGTAGATGTGTAGCGCTATTTAGAGAAATTGGTATTAGTAATGATTCAAGTTAATCCCAGCTTCTTTTGCCATTGCTTCCAGTCCTTTGATTTCTAAGGTTTTGATCGCTTTGGTACATAGCTTCAGTTTCACCCAGCGATTGCCACCTTGCCACCAAACGCGCTTATTTTGCAGATTGGCATGTTGAAGCCGTTTAGTACGGCGGTGGGAGTGGGAAACTGCAAAGGCGTTATTTGCCTTCTTACCAGTTAGTTCACAACGACGAGACATAGCAACTCTCTCCAGTTTGTTATTTTAATACAGCCTTTCCATTTTAGGACTTAGGCAGCGGAAGTAGTTAAAGAAGGAGTGGGGAAGGGGAGAAGGGGAGCAGGGGGGAAGTTGCAGTAAGTCTTTCCCCTCTACCTCTTAACTATTGACCCTTAACCCTTAACTCTTGACTTTTGACTTTTGACTCCTGTCTCCTCACTTGTTTTACTTACTAGCTTGTTCTGTCAGCTTGGTGAGTACCTCGTTTGAGCGCTCAACGAAAGATTTCATTCCCTCAGCGTCAAATCCTTTTTGGGACATCAGCGCCAAATCGTAGACGTGTTGGCAAATCATATTGACCAACTGATTTGTAGGCGATTGATCGTCACTTTGGATGATACTGCCTTGGTTGAGATTCGCTAAATTTTGAATCAGTGGATGAGCGGTATTTACGAGTAAAATGTGGTCTTCGGGAAACTCTGCTGTTTGCTGCTGCATCATGGCGTTCATTTCCCGCAGGCGGCGGAGAATCTCTGGTAATAGAACGATCGCAGGTGGTGTTCCTTGCGGATTATCGGCTTTCAAAGCTTCGGTGCGGATGTTGAGTTTGGGTTTGTTGAGGGATTTCTCAAATAGTTCTTTGATGACCTCACTCCGGGTTTTGTTGGTTTTGGGATCAACAATTTCCGCAGCTTTGTCTTGTTCCAGCAGGGTATTATCCAAGTCGGAGTCTACTCGCGTAAACTTGACATCCTGATATTCCCGCTCTAGGAAGTTGATAAAGTGGGTGTCGATGAAGGAGTCCATAAACAGGACTTCTAAACCTTGGTTTTTGTGCAGTTCTACGTAGGTAGCCTGAGTTGCTTCATCGGTGCTGTAGAAAACCCGGTTTTCGTGGCGTTCCTTGTTGCGTTCTAGATACTCTTTCAGAGTCGTATAGGGAGCGCTCAGTGCTGAGTTCTCAGAATTGGATGATGCAGGAGTGACATCTTCCCAAGCATCCCCTTCTGAGGACTGTACCTCAACCGCTGGAGTTTCGGCAGCAGGTTTTTCTGCTGTCAGCTTGGCGGTGGTGCGAAAAACGATGATGTCTTCGATTTGTTTTTTGAATTTCTCATCGTTGAGAACACCAAATTTCACAAAAGTGCCGAGGTCTTTCCAAGCGCTAATGTATTGTTGGCGGTTGTCGCGGAAAAGTTCTTTGAGGCGATCGCCTACTTTTTTAGCAATGTAGTCACCGATTCTCCGTACGGTGCGATCGCCTTGTAATGCACTGCGCGACACGTTCAAGGGAATATCACTACTATCAATTACACCCCGCATTGGTGTTAAAAATTGCGGGATAATTTCTTCGCAGTTATCGCTGACAAAAACCTGATTGCAAAATAGCTTGATCTGCCCCTTGGTAACATCTACATCCGGCTTCATTTTCGGAAAATATAGAATCCCGTTGATGATAAAGGGATAGTCAGTATTCAGATGCACCCACAACAGCGGTTCTTCCTGAAAAGGATACAAGTAGCGGTAAAACTCTAAATAATCTTCTTGACTCAGGCTACTAGGTGACTCCCGCCACGCTGCTTTTTGCCTATTTAAGACTTCACCCTCCAATTTAATTGGCACTGACATGAAGTCGCAGTAGGTTTTGACAAGATTCTTAATGCGTGCAGATTCTAAAAATTCTTCCTCTTCTCCTTGTAGGGTGAGGGTAATAGTAGTGCCGCGAGTTGCACGGGGTGAATCTTCTAGGGTAAATTCTGGGGAACCATCGCAAGTCCAGTGAACCGCCTGCGCTCCTTCTTGGTAAGAAAGGGTATCAATTTCAACTTTTTGCGCCACCATGAACGAGGAGTAGAAGCCAAGACCGAAATGACCGATAATTGGCTGATCTGATTTGCCTTGATACTTATGAATAAATTCTTCAGCACTGGAGAAGGCAACCTGATTGATGTATTTCTTCACTTCCTCTGCTGTCATTCCGATACCGTTGTCGGAAATAGAGAGGGTCTTGTTATTTTTGTCAATGGCGATTTCAATTTCTGGCTCGCCTATGTCTCCATCGTACTCCCCGGCTTGAGATACCATTTTTAGTTTTTGAATGGCATCTACAGCGTTGGATACCAGTTCCCGCAAGAAGATTTGGTGATCTGAGTAGAGTGACTTCTTGATAATTGGGAAAATATTCTCAGTATGAATACTGATCGTACCTTGTTCTAGCATGGTTATCCGTCTGTTTTATTTGCAGAGATAATTCTGAGGATCAATTTTCCGCGATTTTTAGTTATTTTAGGTAAGTAATGCCTCTCATATTTTATTCGGATTTCCCTACCATTACGAGCAACTACCGTTGCAGGTTGTTATATGTTGTTATATATGGTTGCTAAATCTGCTGCCTGCATATTTACTGTGCGAACAGGTTTAATACCTTGGCGCAATTTATTAAGTAAATTAGTATCTGTTGCTAACAACTCAAGAGCTTTAGTCCAAGCTAGGGTGTCGTTAGCGGTCACTAACCAACCGTCAATGCCATGTCTAACAAGTTCAGCAATACCCCCCAAGTTAGAGCCAATGACAGGTACAGATAGGGACTGAGCTTCTAATACAACCAAAGGGCCAGTTTCCAGGCATTGGGAAGGTACAGCCAGTAAGTCGTAGTTAGCTAGAGCCTGGGGGAGTTCTTCCCTTGTTAGTTGTTTATCCACACGAATCCGAGGCTCGTTTGCGATCAAATTCAATATTTTTTGGCGATATCGTTCATCCTGCGTTATTCCATGAATGACCAATTCGATGGGAATTTCCGCAGATAAATTTTTAACTGCTTGTACTAAAATATCGATACCCTTATATATATCCCAGCGTCCTAAAAAAACTACTTTTAAAGCGTCTGATTGCTGTTTTCTGTGTGGTAATTTTTCTTGTGCAGTATAAGAAATTCCATGTCGAGAGAGAATAAGTTTTTCTTCAGGTATGCCATTGATCAGTAGAGCTTTATAAAGCCAATCACACACTGTCACAATCCGGTCAGCATATTTTGCCATTTTTAGCAAACTATGTTGACGTGCAGCAACATAACCAGGTACGACCAAAGGGCGTACAAACCTTCCTAAATTACCATTGTCTACTGAGGCTGGAAGATATGCACTGGTGGGCAAGGGTACGCGACTAAGGATAGCTTTGGGCAAATGGCTCAAACTTTTGACCATTGCAGCAGGTAGCTTTTTGCTCAAAGTATCAGCACACTGAGAACAACGCACCACATCAATTTTGCCATCACAAACTTGTTGTCCGTTGAACATCAAAGTAATTCGCTGACAAATTGGTATGGCATAGTGTACTGTCAACACTGTTGCCATGCCTAATTCTTTAGCCAACCGCAAATGAGGCAACCCACAATAGACTTCCCAATGGTGCTGATGATATATGTCTGCTTTTTGGCTAGTTAACCAATTAGCGAAATATTCAAATTTTCCATGCGGAAATTGTCCATGATTTGGTTCTGTTTTGGGTATAGGAAATACAGGATATCGATAAACTTCGATGTCGTTATACTTATAAATCTCTTCTTTTTGGGAACCGTTGCTAGCGGCTGCTATTTGGATATCAATATTATGCGTACGCAATTGTGGTATTAGCTCATTCAGGTTTACTTGAATACCACCACACTTGTCGGGGAAATAACGAGCAAGAGCTTGGATTGCTTTCATAATCAGCACTTCTGGGTAAGTAAATCGGCTCTTGCTATTTTATTCGATGTATTTTAAATTACCCAAAAACCAGTAGTTAGGAGAAATCACTCGGACTCCTGACTTATGTCTTTTGAGACTAGTTTTACGGCTCAGGTGCTGGCTCTAACAACTTGACAGTTGTTTTTGGAACTGACACCTTAACAGACGATTTTTTGCTAAACAACAGACCATTTTCACCCTTATCAATGAAAATCGTATCTCCAGAGATAAAAGTATTTTCCAATAGCTTGGTGGCGATGGGGTTTTCTACTTCTCGCTGAATTGCTCGTTTAAGTGGGCGAGCGCCGTAAATTGGGTCGTAGCCTGTTTCTACAAGGTAATCACAGGCAGGTTGTGATATCTCAAAAGAGATTTTTTGTTCTCGCAAAAGACTTTCTACCCGTTTGAGTTGAATGCGGATGATATACCGCATTTCTGTGCGGCTGAGGGTATGAAAGAGAATAATATCATCGACGCGGTTCAGAAATTCGGGGCGGAAATGCGATCGCAAGGCATCCGTTACCCGCACCTGCATCATTTCATACTTGCTATCATCACCAGAAACATCCAGGATGTACTCACTGCCGATGTTACTAGTCATGACAATGACGCTGTTACGAAAATCTACCGTTCTTCCCTGAGAATCCGTAATTCTCCCATCATCCAGTACTTGCAATAAAATATTGAACACATCGGGATGAGCCTTTTCAACTTCATCCAGTAGCACCACCGAATAAGGGCGGCGGCGAACTGCTTCGGAAAGCTGACCACCTTCTTCATAGCCGATGTATCCTGGAGGCGCTCCTACGAGGCGGGAAACTGAGTGTTTTTCCATATACTCAGACATATCCAAGCGCACCAATGCATCGTCAGAATCAAAGAGAAACTGAGCTAGAGCACGGGCGAGTTCAGTTTTGCCCACACCTGTGGGGCCCATGAACAAAAATGAACCAATAGGACGAGAGGGGTCTTTCATCCCAGCACGGGCGCGACGAATTGCCGCTGATACTGCGGCGACAGCTTCCTGTTGCCCTATGACTCGTTCGTGCAAATGGTGCTCTAGTTGCAGCAATTTTTGCCGTTCTGATTCCAATAGGCGATTGACGGGGATTCCTGTCCATTTGGCGACGATTTCGGCAATATCGGCTTCGATGACTTGTTCTCGTAGCAAAGTAGAACCTTTGCTTTGAATTTCTAAAAGTTTGATTTCTTTGGCTTCGCGATCGCGCTGCATTCCTTCTAATTTGCCATACTTCAATTGGGCAGCTTTGTTTAGATCGTAGTCGCGTTCTGCCTGTTCAATTTGCACACGCAAGGCATCTTCTTCTTTTTTTAAGCTGCTAATAGCTTCTAGTAGCTGCTTTTCACCTTGCCATTGCTCATTAAATTTTTGTTGTTTGATTGTCAACGTGGCAATTTCTTGCTCAATGCGCTCCAAACGCTCTCTAGTTTGGGAAGTACCCTTTTGTTCTCCAGCTAATGACAGCTTTTCCATTTCTAGCTGCATCAGGCGGCGGTCAATAGTTTCTAATTCTGCTGGTTTGGAGGTAATCTCCATTTTCAACTTTGCTGCTGCCTCATCTACCAAGTCAATAGCTTTATCTGGCAAGAAGCGGTCAGAAATGTAACGCGCTGATAGGGTTGCTGCTGCTACCAGGGCTGAATCAGAAATTTTAACGTTGTGATGGACTTCGTAGCGTTCTTTTAATCCCCGGAGAATGGAAATAGTATTTTCCACGCTGGGCTGATCTACAAATACTTGCTGAAAGCGGCGTTCTAGTGCTGCATCTTTTTCGATGTGTTTGCGATACTCATCCAAGGTACTTGCACCGATGCAACGCAGTTCACCCCGTGCCAACATTGGTTTGAGTAAATTACCCGCATCCATCGCCCCTTGTTGACTAGAACCAGTACCGACTACGGTGTGGAGTTCGTCAATAAATAGAACAATGTCACCGTTAGATTCCGTAACTTCTCGGAGTACAGATTTCAGGCGATCTTCAAATTCACCACGGTATTTTGCCCCAGCAATTAAACTACCGATATCTAAAGAGATGAGTTGACGATTTTTCAGGGATTCGGGAACGTCACCGTTTACCATGCGCTGCGCCAATGCTTCAGCGATCGCAGTTTTACCTACCCCAGGTTCGCCAATTAATACTGGGTTATTTTTGCTGCGACGAGATAACACCTGGATTACCCGACGAATTTCGTCATCCCGTCCAATCACTGGGTCGAGTTTTCCGGCTTTTGCTTGTTCTGTCAAGTCCCTGCCAAACTTTTGTAAGGCTTCATAGCGGGATTCTGGGCTTTGATCTGTCACTTTTTGGCTACCGCGAACAGTTTTGATAGCAGATTCTAGCTTGGCGATGTCTACGCTAAAGCCCTTGAGAACTCGCCGGCCAATGCGTTCATCATCGGCAAAAGCTAGAAGTATATGTTCTACAGAGACGTAGGAATCTTTCATCTTGGCTCTAATTTCCTCGGCTCGGTCTAGTAAAACATCTAGGCTGCGGCCGAGGTAGAGCTGATCGCTTTTACCAACTTTGGGCTGACGCTGGGTAAAGGCTTCTAGTTGCTGTTGTAAGCGGATGGGATCGACTTCAGCTCGAGCGAGGATACGTATTGCTAGACTAGTAGGTTCTTCTAACAGGGCAATGATTAAATGTTCAACATCTAGTTGCTGTTGTTGATAAGCACGAACTATATCCTGAGATTTGACAATCGCTTCCCAGGCTTTATCAGTAAATTTATTTGGATCTGTAGGTTGCATTTTTAGGATTTTAGCTTTGGGATTTTTAGTTTAGAGATTGGGGATTATCCAACAAACTGAGGATTGGTGAGTGGTTGTAATAGTACTGCCAAATTATCCAAACATGATCAGCGTATGTGCGCGTATATCTACAGTGGCAACTTTGGATTGATAATTGGTGATAGTTTGATCCATTACCTATATTTCTAATTTAAAACGAAAACACTGCTCTAAACGTACTTTGCCAGATGATGCCAATTAGAGCGATCGCTAATTGTGTTCAGATGCTAAACTCTAGCCACCAATTTTTGGGAACAGATTCTTCGCCACAGCTATTGCTTTATGCTCAACTCGAACATTAGTACAAGAAGGCAGGGGGCAGAAAGGATATTGCTTGTAAATTCAGCTTTTAGCCTTTTTCAGCTGAATAATTATTTCTGCCACGCTGCACTAGTATTCTTTCCTAAGAATTACTGACTCGCAAGTTGTGATTGTGATTCCTGTTTTGCTGCTGACCCTTTAGTACTCAGTTGAATCAGTTCAACTTTATACCCATCGGGATCTTCCACAAAAGCAATTACCGTCGAACCGTGTTTCATTGGCCCTGGTTCCCGCACAACTTTACCGTCATGATTGCGGATTTCCTCACACGTAGTGTAAATATCATCAACACCAAGAGCAATGTGACCGTAAGCATTACCCAATTCGTACTTTTCTACTCCCCAGTTGTAGGTAAGTTCTAGTACGGTGTTATCGCTTTCATCACCGTAACCAACAAAAGCTAGGGTAAACTCTCCTCCCGGATAATCTTTTCGGCGGAGTAGTTTCATTCCCAGGACTTCACAGTAAAACTTCAAGGACTCTTCAAGGTTGCCCACCCGTAGCATTGTGTGTAGTAATCGCATATTGACCTTTTATCTGTACTCGATTCAGTATCGTTATCTGCCAACATTTTACAAAGCTTGGGGACTGAGGACTGGTGACTAGGGACAAGGTGAATCAATGCCCCATGCCCAATGCCCAATGCCCCATCATTGGAAATCTTCTTTAATCTCAGCCCATAAAGTCTCCTTAACGCCTATGCTAGCGATTGGGTTAACCACTGGACTGTATGCGATCGGCGCTCAGAACTCACTCGAAGTAAAAGAATACAAAGGACGAACTACAGATGAGTAACATTCTAGACACTGCAATCGAGGCGATCGCTGCCCGCGAAATTCTCGATTCACGCGGCAGACCAACAGTTGAAGCTGAAGTACATTTGAGCAATGGTGTTGTAGGACTGGCACAGGTTCCTAGTGGCGCTTCTACCGGGACTTTTGAGGCACACGAACTGCGTGATGGCGATAAAAGTCGTTATGGGGGTAAAGGAGTACTAAAGGCGGTGCAAAACATCAAACAGACCCTTGCTCCGAAATTGTTAAACCTGGATGCCCTCAACCAAGAACTGCTAGACCGGACGATGATTGCTTTGGATGGTTCTGCGAACAAATCCAATTTGGGGGCTAATGCGATTTTGGCAGTTTCCCTAGCAGCAGCGAAAGCTGGCGCTGAATCTCTGGCAATTCCCCTATATCGCTATTTAGGTGGGCCTTTAGCAAATTTGTTGCCAGTACCGTTAATGAATGTAATTAATGGTGGGGCACACGCGTCAAACAACGTGGATTTTCAAGAGTTTATGATTGTCCCAATCGGGGCTTCCTCCTTTCGGGAAGCTTTGCGCTGGGGTGCAGAAGTGTTTGCCACCCTCAGCCAAGTATTGGATGAAAAGGGTTTGCTTACTGGTGTGGGGGATGAAGGTGGTTTTGCCCCTAACCTAGAGTCCAATCAGGTGGCTTTGGAACTGCTGGTTGCTGCCATTACCAAGGCTGGTTACAAGCCAGGGGAACAAGTCGCTTTAGCTTTGGATGTGGCAGCTAGTGAGTTTTACAAAAATGGACAATATGTCTACGATGGTAAACCTCATGCGCCCACAGAGTTTATTGATTATTTAGGGCAATTGGTTGACCAGTATCCGATTATTTCAATTGAGGATGGGTTACACGAAGAAGACTGGCAAAGTTGGCAGTTACTCACCCAGAAGTTAGGTTCGCGGGTGCAGTTGGTAGGGGATGACTTGTTTGTCACTAACGCTACTCGCTTACAAAGAGGCATCCAAGAAAAAGCTGCTAACGCCATTTTGATTAAACTCAACCAAATTGGTTCGCTCACCGAAACCTTAGAAACGATTGATTTGGCGACTCGTAACGGTTTCCGCTCAGTCATCAGCCATCGTTCTGGTGAAACCGAAGACACGACGATCGCCGATTTAGCTGTAGCAACCCGTGCCGGTCAAATCAAAACAGGTTCTCTTTGTCGCAGCGAACGGGTAGCAAAATACAACCGCTTACTGCGAATTGAAGATCAACTAGGCGATCGCGCCCTCTATGCTGGTGCTATAGGCTTAGGGCCGAAGTAGGCAGTGGGGAGTGGAGGAGTAGGGGAGTGGGGAAAGAAAGAATAACTAATGCCCCATGCCCCATACCCC
>NZ_JADEXR010000124.1 GCF_015206995.1 aff. Roholtiella sp. LEGE 12411
AGGCATGGGGCATTGGGGATGGGGTATTGGTTTTTAACAAATGACAGATGACTAAAAACTGTTACAGTCTATGACGCGATCGCAATATGATCCTGATGGCGGTGTTAGGATGCCCTAAAAACGTTGAGAGACAACTCTATGGCAGAAACACTCTCTGGACAAACTCCGCTATATGGTGGCAACACTGGCGGCTTGCTCACAAAAGCAAAAGAAGAAGAAAAGTACGCTATTACTTGGACTAGCCCTAAAGACCAAGTATTTGAATTGCCTACAGGTGGTGCTGCCACTATGCGAAACGGCGAAAATCTGCTGTACTTAGCTCGAAAAGAGCAATGCATCGCTTTAGGCGGTCAACTGCGGAAATTCAAAATTACTAACTACAAAATCTACCGGATTTTACCCAACGGAGAAACCACTTTCATTCACCCGGCTGATGGTGTCTTCCCCGAAAAGGTGAACGAAGGCCGCGAAAAAGTACGTTACGTAGCCCGTCGCATTGGCGAAAACCCCAGTCCAGCAAAACTTAAGTTTAGCGGCGTTTATCCTTACGACGCTCCATAACTAGCTGTTAGTAGTAATGGGTAATGGGTAATGGGTAAGGGGTAAGGGGTAAAAAACAATTACCAATTAATCTATTACCTATTGCCAATTACCATTGAGAAATTATGATTTTCCCTGATTTTTCCCAGTTTTCTAGCTTAGCCCAACAAGGCAACTTCGTCCCGGTGTATCAAGAGTGGGTAGCAGACTTAGATACGCCCGTATCTGCTTGGTATAAAGTATGTGCAGGTCAGCCCTATAGCTTTTTGTTGGAATCGGTAGAAGGCGGGGAAAAATTGGGACGTTACAGTTTATTGGGTTGCGATCCGCTGTGGATTTTAGAAGCAAGGGACAACAACACGACTCAAACACACCGCGACGGTTCCCAGGTAACTTTTGAAGGCGACCCCTTTACAGCTTTAGCCCAATGTCTGGAACCTTATCAGCCAGTCAAGTTACCGCAATTACCGCCAGGAATTGGCGGATTGTTTGGATTTTGGGGTTATGAATTGATTCGCTGGATAGAGCCGCGTGTACCAATTCATCCGCCAGACGAGAGAAATATTCCAGATGGGTTGTGGATGCAGGTAGACCACCTGTTAATTTTTGATCAGGTGAAGCGAAAAATTTGGGCGATCGCCTATGCTGATTTGCGTGACTCCATTGATTTACAGAAGGCATATCAGCAAGCGTGCGATCGCGTCACCCAAATGCTCAATAAGCTATCTCTACCCATATCGCTGCAAAATACCAAATTGGCATGGACACCCCCAGGAAGTAGGGGAGCAGAAAGAGAAACAGCAGGAACAGAGGAGTACGCCAGCAACTCTACCCGCTCTGATTTCTGTGCCAATGTTCAAAAGGCAAAAGAATACATCAAAGCAGGCGATATCTTCCAAGTCGTAATTTCTCAGCGATTATCAACGACATACACAGGCGATCCATTTGCGCTTTACCGTTCTTTGCGTCAAATTAATCCTTCGCCTTACATGGCTTACTTTCACTTTCAAGATTGGCAAATCATCGGTTCCAGTCCAGAAGTAATGGTGAAAGCAGAATTAGATCCAGATGGTGGAGTGATAGCAACAGTACGCCCGATTGCAGGGACGCGTCCACGGGGTAAAACAACCCAAGAAGATGCAGAGCTAGCTGAGGATTTACTTAAAGACCCCAAGGAAATTGCTGAACACGTCATGCTTGTTGATTTGGGGCGCAATGATCTGGGGCGTGTTTGCCAAAGCGGTAGTGTGAAAGTTGATGAATTAATGGTAGTTGAACGCTATTCCCATGTAATGCACATTGTCAGCAATGTTGTGGGTAAATTAGCACCAAACAAAACCGCATGGGATTTACTTAAAGCTTGCTTCCCAGCAGGTACAGTCAGCGGCGCACCTAAGATTCGAGCCATGGAAATCATCCACGAGTTAGAGCCTAGTCGTCGGAGTGTTTATTCTGGTGTGTATGGATATTATGATTTTGAAGGACAACTGAATAGTGCTATAGCAATTCGCACAATGCTAATGCGTAATAATACGGTAAGTGTGCAAGCTGGTGCGGGTTTAGTGGCTGATTCTGAGCCTGAGAAAGAATACGAGGAAACACTGAATAAAGCTAGAGGGCTTTTAGAAGCGATTCGTTGCTTGCGTTGAACAATTTCAACTCCTCGTTACAGGTAGACAAAGAAGGGATTTAAGAATTAGATAACAGTTTTTGGGGGAATATCGCCCAAGCTAATTTAAAGGTTTACGCCGGGTGGATATTTTTATAAAATAATCTCATCAAAAGATTCGCAGAAATATAAATGGACTGGATTACACTACTGCGATCGCTACAGTCTGATTTTATTAAAAGGTTAACAACTGGTTGTCTGCTTCATTGTGAAACAGAAGGTCAATATAGTGAATTAACTATAATCTCTGGAGAAAGGCTAAAGGCATTACGGGAATTTTGCTGGCTTATGGCTGAAAAATATAAGCGCACTTCGCCAGTCCGTGACGTTTTTATCAACAATCTCAAGGGAAAATTAGGTGAGGAAGTTGTCAAAGAACGGTTAGCCGATTTTATTACAGAAGTCGATTATGAAAAACGATTCGGCGGCGATGGCAAAATAGATTTTACTCTGACTTCTGATCCAACTATTGGTGTTGAGGTAAAATCACGTCATGGCAGTATAGATAAAATTAGATGGTCAATTAGTTCAGAAGAAGTCGAAAAAAATGCAGTTGTGGTTTGTATTTTAATTCAGGAAGAAGTGAATGAAGCACAACCAGAATATCACCTTTTTTTGGCTGGCTTTCTTCCAACCCGGATGATTAAGTTGAGAACTGGTAAAATTTCATTTGGGATAAACCAATTACTATATGGTGGTGGCTTATGGTGCTATCTTGAACAGTTACAATCTTCTGTAAATTATAATTCTTCCAAGGAGCAAGCTCCAATTTATCAATATGACTACAAGCAGGAAATATTATCTAAGCCAATTAACAATCAGTTAATCCAATCTTCCTTTCAATCTCACGGAGAAAATTTTTTACATAGTAGTGATAAAAATTTAAATTTACTTTCGGACGAGTTAGGGAATCAATACTTTGAGAAAGGAGAGTATGCTAATGCAATTACTAACTATAATCAAGCCTTGCAACTTAATAATAATGATGGGGATTTGTATTATAGACGAGGCTTAGCGCATTATCAACTAGGAGATTATGAAGCTGCGATCGCAGATTATTCTCAGGCAATACAGAGAAATTTATATGATGCCAAATCTTACAATAAACGAGGTTTAGCTTTATATCAACTGGGACAATTACAAGAAGCAATTGATGATTATACCCAGTCCATCATCATTAATCCTAATGTGGCTGTTACTTACAAAAACCGTGCCGAGGCACGTTCTCACATAGGAGATAACCAGGGAGCAATTGAAGATTATACTCAAGCTATCAAAATTAACCCTAATTATGCTGATGCTTATAAAAATCGTGGGATCTCTCGTTATTTACTAGGATATCAACCGGGATTTACTCAAGCAATCAAGATTAATCCTCAAGATGCCAATGCTTATAAAAATCGTGGTAACGCTCGTTCTGACTTAGGAGACTACGAAGGAGCAATTGAAGATTATACTCAAGCTATTAAAATTAATCCTAATTATGCCGATGCTTATTACAACCGTGCTAATGCTCGTTCTGACTTAGGGGATTACGAAGAAGCAATTAAAGATTACACTCAGGCAATTCAAATTAATCCTAATTATACTGACTCCTATTACAATCGTGGTAATATTCGTTCGGAAATGGGGGATAAACAGGGAGCAATTAAAGATTTTCAAAAAGCAGCAAATATTTATCGTAAAGAAGGCAAATTAGAAGCACTTAAAGATACACAAGAAAGAATCTTAGATTTAGAAATAGAAGAATCATTAGATATTTTAAACTTTTAAAAAACTGATGAATTCGGCAGCAAAAATCATTAATCTAACAACGGATGAAGCTTTTGCTAAAAAAAAGCTGGCTTTAGTAATTTAACCAATAAAGATGTTTAAATGGTGTTGTAAAGACGTAAAACGCTACCATAAAAATCAGCACCACTCAAGTTTTGAAGTTTCAACCATGATAGCCTCGCCCCAGCAAAACTACCTTACTCCTGAAGAGTACCTCCAAATAGAGGAACAAAACCCTGTCAAACACGAATACATCGACGGTTATATCTACGCAATGGCTGGAGCGCTGGACGCACATGTCACTATTGCTGGAAACCTGTTTACCCTCCTGCGTAATCATGTCCGCGGCTCTGGATGTCGTGTTTACATCGCTGATATGAAAGCACGAATTGAATCTCTGAATCGCTTTTACTATCCCGATATTATGGTTACTTGCGACCAACGAGATCAAGAAACGCCAGCTTATAAAAGATTTCCTCGTTTAATTGTCGAAGTTTTATCTAATTCCACTGAAGCGTTTGACCGTGGCGACAAATTCGTCGATTATCAGGTACTGGAAAGTCTCCAGGAGTATGTACTGATTAATACAAAGCGTCAACGAGTTGAATGTTTTCGACGCAATGATCAAAAGCTATGGGTTTTACAATCCTACACATCAGAACATAAAGCATTTCGACTCAGTAGCGTGGATTTTGAGGAAACAATGGCAGCACTTTACGAAGACGTAGTTTTTGAATAATTATCACGCGATTGTCGATTCATTGGTGCGTTTTATTAGTGAGCGATCGCTCACCAATTGTCTGGGTATAATTATCGTTACGCCATCATCTGGCTGATTGCGGAGTAGACTATTTTCTACTTTTGCCACTGGTAGCATTTTTACGAGAAATTAATAAAATTAGATCAGTAACCGAAAAATCGCTAACAAAATATAAATTACAGGTTTTTCGTGTCAACTGATTCTGATAAGTTAGTAAACTAAATAGCTGGTAATGCTTGCACAGCCTTTTAACCCGGCGGGGCATTGATGAAAGCAGGCACATTTGATTGAATAAAAGTTATGGCGCTCATAGTTCAAAAATACGGTGGTACATCTGTCGGTTCAGTCGAACGTATTCAAGCTGTTGCACAGCGCGTTTACAAAACTGTAAAAGCAGGAAACTCGATTGTTGTAGTGGTTTCCGCAATGGGTAAAACCACCGATGGACTTGTCAAACTAGCCAATGAAATTTCTCCAAGTCCTAACCGCCGGGAAATGGATATGCTGCTTTCTACTGGTGAGCAAGTAACCATAGCCTTAGTCAGCATGGCGTTGCAAGAACTTGGACAGCCTGCAATTTCGATGACTGGTGCTCAGGTGGGAATTGTTACCGAAGCTGAACATACTCGCGCTCGGATTTTGCATATTGAAACTGATCGCCTCAGCCGACATCTTAATGAAGGCAAAGTAGTCGTAGTAGCAGGATTTCAAGGGATATCCAGCACTGGTGAGATGGAAATTACAACTTTAGGACGTGGTGGTTCTGACACTTCAGCAGTCGCTGTAGCAGCAGCACTCGGAGCAGATTTTTGTGAAATCTATACAGATGTACCCGGTATTTTAACTACCGATCCCCGCCTAGTTCCCGAAGCCCAATTAATAGATGAAATCACCTGCAATGAAATGCTGGAGCTAGCCAGCTTGGGAGCAAAAGTACTGCATCCCCGTGCTGTAGAAATTGCCCGTAATTATGGTGTTCCTTTGGTGGTTAGATCTAGCTGGAGTGATGACCCTGGTACTTGGGTAACATCGCCCAAACCCCAAGGGCGATCGCTAGTGAATTTAGAAATTGCCCGTCCAGTAGACAATGTAGAATTTGACACAGATCAAGCGAAAGTTTCTCTGTTGCGCGTACCCGATAAACCAGGTGTAGCAGCAAGGTTATTTGGCGAAATTTCCCGGCAAAAAGTGGATGTGGATTTGATTATTCAGTCAATTCATGAAGGTAATAGTAATGACATTGCTTTTACTGTAACAACACCAATATTAAAGCGAGCAGAAGCAGTAGCAGCCGCCATTGCCCCAGCACTAAGAAGTCCATCTAACCCCAAATCTGAAGAAGCTGAAGTCATGGTAGAGCAGAATATCGCCAAAGTCAGTATTGCTGGCGCAGGGATGATTGGGCGTCCTGGCGTGGCTGCTAAGATGTTCGCTACCCTAGCAGAAGCAGGGGTGAACATTCAAATGATTTCTACCAGTGAAGTAAAAGTGAGTTGTGTAGTCGATGCAGCCGCTTGCGATCGCGCCGTCACCGCACTCCGCACAGCCTTTGAAATAGCAGCAGGGGATAAACAGACAAAAAGACAACCAGCACAAAGAGCACTCTCTCCCTTGTCTCCCCTTCCCCCCGTACGTGGCGTCGCCTTAGATATGAACCAAGCGCGTCTGGCCATTCGCCAATTGCCAGATCGTCCGGGGATTGCGGCGAAGTTGTTTGGACTATTAGCGCAGTATAATATCAGCGTTGACATGATTATTCAATCTCAGCGCTGTCGGGTGATTGATGGTATTCCTAGGCGAGATATTGCCTTCACAGTTGCCAGAATGGATGGGGAAAATACTAAAAAAATGCTCGCCCAAGTAGCCACAGAATTAGGATGGGGTGAAGTTGTTTTAGATAGTGCGATCGCTAAGGTGAGTATAGTTGGTGCAGGGATGGTAGGACAACCAGGAATTGCCGCTAAAATGTTTGAAGCGCTAGCCCAACACCAAATCAATATTCAAATGATTGCTACCTCAGAAATCAAAATTAGTTGTGTCGTGGCACAAGAGCAAGGTGTTATGGCTTTACAAGCTATTCATACTGCCTTTGGGCTAGCTGGGAGCGAAAAATTGGTCATACCAGCCTAGATAATTACGAATTATTTGGACTCCCGGCTCCTAGTTTCTTTTCTGGAATGCCATTTTTCCATCATGGTTATTATTTCCGAAATCCGGCGATCGCTACACCAAACTAAATCAAGTTTTTTAAGATGCTCGATACTAATAACACCATCTAAACCAGCGATGCGATGATATTCTGTATCTTCCATTGCTGCTAATAAATGCTGGAAAATGATAGTCTCATCGAATTCAGGATCTGTTTGAGGATCGTTGAGGATTGCCATTGCTCGTTCTTGTGACAAGCCTTCGAGAGTGCTGACAATGAATAGTGTAGGGAAGTCCGCATCCTGGAGTGCAGGATGACGCTTCACTAACCCAGCTAGCAGCACTCCTAGATAAGCAGCTGCTTGGGAATTACTCAGCACCTGTATTTGTCGGGTTGCAATTTCCGTTAAATTGGTAAAAAATGGACATTCTAAGTGCTGTTCAATGGCGGCGATTGGATCTAAAACTGGGGAGAACTGCAATTGCGACTTAAATGAGGATATGCATTCCTTGGGCACTTTCCTGAGTAAGACTTGCTGGGCGCGATCGCTGATAATTATTTCGCCATCTAACCCAAAGCTGAAGTCTTTGCCCGGTTCTAAGCCTTCATCCACTAAGATTTTAAAAATGTTACTTTGGGCTTTTTCCTGCATCTGTGAATATTGGAATTGTCCAAAAAACATTTGACAAAACCAACTGTGGCTATCTGAATCACATTCGAGCATTACTTCGTTAACAATCAAATCAGTTAACTTTTCTACTCCTAGAATCGTTTCCCATCGTGCAATTGAGCTATTAATAGCAGTTATGTCGCGGCGACTCAATGCCTTGAGTAACTGGCGCTTTGCAGTAACTGCCTGATCTTTGTTTTCTCCAAATCCGTTGAGTTTCAATTTTTTATATGGGGTTCTGGATAGTTCAAATTGCCCCTTTTGTACCTCATTCTGGGATCAAGCGTCATGAGTGAGATTGCTGAAGAATATAAATAAAATGATATGCATATTTAACCCTTCATAGGCTCACCTCTTATTTGCCGCACATAAGTTTACCAAAACTGATAAAATTGTATTGATTGAGCATTTTATATTTCTCCCATAGAGAAAAATAATTACATAAAAATATGTATAATTTTGCTAATTATTAATATTTGTATTTTTATGTAATAATCTGAGTTTTTTAATAATTATTAGGACTGTATTTAATAACACTCGTTGATCTTACCTAAGCTATAATCCAATCATTCAAAGATAAGACTATATTTATATTGATGAATAGTCATCTCCTGGACGGACGTTACCGAATACTGACAGTTCTGAATACGGGGGAAGTAGCGCAAACCTATCTAGTTGAAGATACAAGCCTTCCCAACAGCCAACTTGTAGTGAAGCAACTACGTCCTCCAAGTAATAATTCTCAAACTTTAAAAGTTCTGCGCTCTTTGTTTGCAAATAAAGCAAAAATTTTAGAAAAACTCGGACAGGAACACGACCAAATCCAGAAGCTAGTTACTTATTTTGAAGAAAAGGAAGAATTCTATATTGTCCAAGAATACATACCTGGTAATCCTTTAACTGAAGAAGTTTTACAAGGTAAACCTCTGAAGGAAGACCAATTAATTAGTCTTTTATCAGAGATATTAGAAATTTTAGTATTTGTGCATGTTCATGGGGTAATTCACCGGGACATTAAACCGGCAAATATTATTCGTAGACACTCAGATAACAAGTTAGTTTTAGTTGACTTTGGTGTGATCAAAGAAGTTATCACTACTACTGTTGGAAAATCTGAATATCTACCTGATGAACAAATTCATGGAACCCCAAAATATAATAGTGATATATACGCTTTAGGTATAGTTGCGATCGCCGCAATTCTGGGTTTACAAGCAAACGATATATCTAAATTAAAAAGCCAAAAAAATCGGCTAACATCTGAAATTCTCTGGCATAACCAAACTACAGAAGTTAGTAGAAAACTAGCAAAAATTCTTAATAAGATGGTGCGCTTTAACTATCGTAAGCGTTACCAGTATGCAACCGAAGTTTTAGAAGACTTAAAACAGCTAAAAAATAATCAACATGATCAACAAGAACAGCATCAGAAAAACCTCTGGTTAATTGTGTCATGTATAGCTGGTTGCATTACACTTGGTGTCTGGGCTTGGTTTTTGCAGTCGCCAAAACTTGTAAGTAATGCTCAAAAACTATACCAGCAAGGAGTAAGCAAATATGAAGTAGGAAAGTTTCAAGAAGCAGTTGAATATTTTACTGAAGCAATTGAATTAGATTCGCAAAATGCGCTGGCTTACAATAGGCGAGGTGATACTTTTTATCGTCTAGGAGATTATCAAAAAGCGCAAGCAGACTCTAGCAAAGCAATCTTGCTCAACCCTCAAGATGCTAATGCTTATTATGATAGAGGATTTTGTTTTTATCAATTAGGTAAGTATCAAGAAGCGCTAGCTGACTATAACCAGGCAATAAAACTTGATGCTAAAAACCCATTTTTTTATTATGGGCGTGGTATTACCCGAATAAAACTAAAAGATAATAAAGGAGCAATTGGAGATTTTAGCAAAGCGATCGCTATCAAACCTGATTATACCGAAGCTTACTTGGAGCGCGGTATTCTTCGTCGTCGTCTCCAACTTAAACAAGCAGCAATTAATGATTTCGATGCAGTGATTGGAATTAATCCTAGTGATGCTAAAGCCTATTATCAGCGGGGTTTAACTCAAGCTGCTAATCAACAAAAAGATGGTGCAATTAAGGATTACACCAACGCAATTAGTATCAATCCCAAATATATAGAAGCTTATCTGAATCGTGGCGATATTTATAGTGACCAAGGAAAACAGCTAGAAGCTACTGAAGATTACAACAAAGTTTTGCAGATTGATCCTAAATTAACAGCAGCTTACATCCATAGAGGTCTTCACCGCTTTTCTTTTGGAAATTATAAAGGAGCAATTGAAGATTACAACCAAGCTCTTGAGCTAAATTCTCAAGACGCCGCAGCTTACAATAACCGTGGTAACGCCTATCTTGAAATGGGGAATAAGAAAGCAGCTAAGGAAGATTATTCCCAGGCGATCGCTATTAATGCTAACTATGGTTTGGCGTACTACAATCGGGGGATAGTTCGCGCTAAAATGAAACAGAAAAAGGGTGCGATCGCAGATTTTCAGAAAGCCGCCAAACTGTTTCAAAACCAAGGAGAAAAAGATAGTTATAAAGATGCACAGAAAGAACTTGCAATTTTACAAAATTCAGTACCAGTCAATAACTCTCGTGCTATATCTGGGAAGAGATCAAAAAATTAACCTATAACTTGCAAATTGATTTGAATACTTGCAACAACTCCATTGAAGATTCAGATCGAGTTATATCTAGTTTTGGCAATAATTGGTAAATTGGAGGATTTCCTTGCTGGATATACACAAACTGGTAATCCATTCCGTTAGTAGTCACACCCCAAACTGATGTTTGATTTTCTAAACTTTTATACGTATATGTAAGCAATTGTGGCAAACCATCTGAAGCATTGATGCTGCTATTTTTAGCTTCAATTACCAGTATCCAAAAGGGTGTAGTTATTTTTTTACCTTGAGTTTTATTAACAGCCAAAATATCCATCCGTCCTTTGATGTTTGTATCTTCATCTTCGACGGAAATATCAGCAATATTTTCTTTTAAGGTAATTTTAATACTGGAATCATAAAATCCAGCTAACTTCATTAATGGTGCAAGAAAGAGGAATTTTATTTGCCCTTCAGAAATTTTACCTGCTGTGTAATAACTGCGATATAAATTGCGAATTTGTAAGAGTTCCTGCCGCTCCAATTCCGTGATGGATTCTAGAGATAATAATGATGTGAATGAGTTATTCAATTCCTCCTCAAATTTCAAAAGCTGTTGAACATCTTCTAAACTTATATTCCTTGCATCTAAAGTAATGGTCATTAATTTACTCCTTGTATAATAATAATTATGTAGGGCTAGTATTTGATTTGGGAAAAAAATTCAGTACATCTTTATTACTTCTTCTCCATGCCCCATTCCCCATTGCCTCTTCGCCCCTAATCCCCAAAGGGGGCCCCAAGTTCCCCAGAGGGGGCCCCACCTTCTCCATTCGGTGTCTCTACGAGTCAGTTCACGAATCAAATATGATTCCTATATATGATAAGTATTATTACTCTTGAACCAGTGGTAAGTGAAGAATTTGGTTTTGATATTCATTATTAACGATGCCTGCTGAACTCTTTTCAACTCCTCTTTGCATCCTTGGCACGTTAGTCGCCTCAACGGAGGGAACTGCCGCACGGCGCTGGCTCGACTTAGCAGTTAATTAATCCTGAATTCCCATCTACCCTCTTGCGAATCTGTAATTAATTGATAGACTTGTTCTTCATTAGCCGAGTTAACCAGCGCCTATGGTTCATATCAAGCGCGTGGAACTTACCAACTTCAAATCCTTCGGCGGTACTACTTCTGTCCCTTTGCTGCCGGGGTGTACTGTCATATCTGGGCCAAATGGTTCGGGTAAATCTAATATTCTCGATGCACTGCTGTTTTGTCTAGGACTCTCTAGTTCTAAGGGAATGCGAGCCGATCGCCTGCCAGATTTGGTAAATAATACCCAAACGTCTAAGGGGCGGGCTTCTATTGAGGCTAGCGTTACAGTGACGTTTGATTTGTCGGATGAGGATTTATCACGCAAAGGCGCAAAGGCGCAAAGTGAAGAAGGGACAGAAGAAGTAGATGAAGATGGGGAGAATTCCCAACACCCAATGCCCAATGCCCAGTCCCCAAGTGAATGGAGTGTAACTAGAAGGCTGCGAGTCACTCACCAAGGGACTTACACGTCGAATTACTATATCAACGGTGTCGGCTGTACGCTGACGGAGTTACATGAGGAATTAAGTAATTTGCGGGTTTATCCCGAAGGTTATAACGTCGTACTGCAAGGGGATGTTACTAGCATTATCTCGATGAATGCTAAAGAACGACGGGAAATCATTGATGAATTGGCTGGTGTGGCGGCGTTCGATCGCAAGATTCACCAAGCTAAAGCAACTTTGGATGAGGTGAAGGAGAAAGAAGATAGCTGTCGGATTATTGAGACAGAATTAACTGTACAGCGCGATCGCCTCTCCCAAGATCGTGCTAAAGCAGAAAAATATCAAAAACTTCGTACCGAATTTATCCAGAAACAATCTTGGGAAGCAATTTTATCATGGCGTTCTCTGCAAGCACAACAAGAAAAGTTAGTTACCCAACTTCAAAGTGGCGATCGCAATTATGGTGAACTCACTACCCAACTCACAACCCTAAATTCCGAAATTGCTCAAAAAACTGTTGAACTCGAACAACTCAATGCTCATGTCAAAGCATTGGGAGAAGATGAACTTTTGGCGGTGCAATCTACCCTAGCCACCCAAGAGGCGGAACGCAAACAACTCCAACGTCAGCAAACGGAATTAGAAACAGCTTTTCAAGAAACCGCCAAGCGGCTGGTTCAACAAACGCAAGAAATTCAACAACATCAAAATTCTCTTGAACAAGCCGCACAACAACAAATTGTAGAGACATTACATGTAACATCTCTACAGCAGCAAAGGGATGAGGCGCAACAAGCGCTACAAAATTCCCGCGAAGCAGCAGCGGAAATTGCCTCGGCTTCGGAAGCTTGGGTACAGCAACAGACGGCATTAAACCGTCAAATTGAAACTTTGCTGCAAACTTTGGAACCGCAACGTACACAGCAAGCACAACTCAGGGAACGCAATAACCAATTACAGCAGCTTATCCAAGAGCAAACTCAGCTAATTGAACGCGACGAACCCCAATTAGCAGAAAAACAAGCTGAGTGCAGTCGAGTTGAAACAGAATTTAACGCTTGCGGTGAACCCATCCAAAATTTAGCCCAAAATCTTGCAGCCACAGAACAAGAATTGCAAATCCAACAGGAAACCCAAAAGCGGCTCTTGCAAGAGCAACGAGAAAAACAACGGCAGTTGGATAAAATAGAGGCGCAAGCGCAAGCACAGCAAGAAGTACAAGGAACCCAAGCTAGCAAAGTAATTTTGCAATCGGGAATGCCTGGACTTTGTGGCTTAGTTGTGCAGTTAGGACGGGTGGAACCCCGTTATCAGCTAGCTTTGGAAATGGCTGGTGGTGGACGCTTAGGACATATTGTGGTAGAAGATGATGGTATTGCCGCAGTGGGTATTGAACTGCTCAAACAAAAGCGTGCTGGCAGAGCAACTTTCTTACCGCTGAATAAAATTCATGCTCAGAAATTTACTCAAGATGCAACGCTACGTTTTGCCAACGGTTTTGTTAACTATGCTGTTAACTTAATTGATTGCGATCGCCGCTATAAAGATGTATTCAGCTATGTTTTTGGCAACACGGTGGTATTCGCTAGCCTTGAGGCGGCGCGGAAAAACTTAGGACTTTATCGCATCGTCACCTTAGATGGGGAATTGTTGGAAACTAGCGGCGCAATGACTGGTGGTAGCAATACCCAACGTTCGTCATTGCGGTTTGGTAATGCAGAAGCAGCGGAATCTGATGAAGCAATTGCTTTGAGAAATCGTTTGGTAGACATTGAGCGAATTTTAGAGCGTTGTACTGAGGCGATCGCTACTTTGTCAGCCAAGACTAAACGACTAACGCAGGAGGTTACAGAAGCACGCCAGGCGCGGCGAGAACAGCAGTTGCAATTGGAGCAGTTGCAGAAAGATATTAAGAGTTTGACGACGCAATTAGCAGGGACGCGATCGCAACTCGCGCAAAACAGCGAAAAATTCGCGGCTGCTCAATCTCGCTTGGAAATTTTGGATCGGGAATTACCAGGACAAGAAGGACAGTTGCAGCAATTACGACAGGTGTTAGCAGAGTTGGAAGCGTCGCAAACTCCCAGTGAATGGCAACAAATTCAGGCAACTATTAAAGTACAAGAGCAACAATTACAACAACAAGAGGCAGCATTAAGGGAAGCTGAGCAAAGATTAAAAAATTTGGAAAATCAGCAGCAGCGGCTGCAAGAGAGAATCGAAGAAGCCGAACAACGAATTACCCAATATGATCACCAGCAAGAAACGCAACAAAATCAAATAACAACACTCAGCACTTCATTCTCAGCACTCAGCACTCTAATCGCTGAAACACGCGCCACGCTGAGCCTTATGGAACAAAATTTAGGACAAGAGAAACAAAAACGCGACGCCACAGAACAACAAGTGCGATCGCATCTTTTGCGTCAACAACAATTGGAATGGGAACTGGAAAAACTCCAAGAAACCCAACACAAGCGCCGGGAAGAACTCGTTGCTTTGCAAAGCCAGTTACGGGATGTCGCAGCAGAATTACCCAATCCTTTGCCGGAAGTTCCAGATAAAGTAGATTTGGAAGAATTGCAAAAAGAATTGCGATCGCTTGCTAAACGCTTGCAGGCAATGGAACCCGTAAATATGCTGGCTTTGGAAGAATACGAACGCACCCAAAACCGTCTCCAGGAACTTACGCAAAAATTGCAGACATTAGAAGGAGAAAGGACTGAGCTACTTTTGCGAATTGAAAACTTTACTACATTGCGCCAACGCGCCTTTAAAGAAGCTTTCGATGCTGTCAATGAAAACTTTCAATCAATTTTTGCTACCCTTTCGGATGGTGACGGCTATTTGCAACTCGAAGATCCCGAAGATCCGTTTAGCAGCGGCTTGAATTTAGTCGCACACCCCAAAGGTAAACCTGTACAGCGCCTAGCTTCCATGTCTGGGGGAGAAAAATCGCTCACAGCCTTGAGCTTTATCTTTGCCCTCCAACGCTACCGTCCATCGCCGTTTTACGCCTTTGACGAGGTTGATATGTTTCTGGATGGAGCAAACGTAGAACGATTAGCTAGAATGATTAAACAACAGGCACAACAGGCACAATTTATAGTTGTGAGTTTGCGTCGTCCGATGATAGAATCAGCCGAACGCACAATAGGCGTTACTCAAGCACGAGGAGCTTACACTCAAGTTTTAGGGATTAAGTTACAATCCTCTAATACATCTGCTTGAGTTTTTGTTAATAATAGTGTATAGATAAACCGGATTCGAGATCAGGACTCGGTATAGAATGACCTCTGAACAGATAATTAGGCGTTCCGACATATTGAATACCCAGGTGATTACCCGCGACAACGGCAAGCGGCTAGGCATCGTGAGTCAAGTCTGGGTTGATATTGATCAAAGAGAGGTTGTGGCTCTTGGTTTGCGAGACAGCCTGATCTCTATTTCGGGCATACCGCGCTATATGTACCTCAACAACATCAGCCAGATTGGTGATGTCATCCTGGTTGATAACGAGGATGTACTTGAAGACATTGAGATTGAAATTTACGGCGATCTGATTAACTGGGAAGTAATTACAGAAACAGGTGAAGTATTAGGCAAGGTACGGGGCTTCAAGTTTAATGGGGAAACTGGTAAGATTTATTCTATAGTGATTGCTTCTTTTGGGCTGCCACAAATTCCCGACCAAGTGCTGAGTACCTACGAGTTCTCAGTGGACGAAATCGTTAGCACTGGGCCCAAAAGGCTGATAGTCTTTGAGGGAGCCGAAGAACGGGTAAACCAATTGACAGTCGGTTTTCTGGAGCGTCTAGGTCTTGGCAAACCCCCGTGGGAGCGCGATGCAGAAGAAGAATACGGTTATACTACTCCTCGCGCAGTTTCACCAGCTAATCAATTACCCAGCGGAGTGCCATTACAGTCACCTAGACCGAAAGTTCGTGCCCCCGAACCCATAGCGCGGGAAGAAGAATGGAATGAAGACTATGTAGAAGAAGAAATACCGCAGCGTCAGGTAATGAAGGCGCGACAGTACGAATCTATTCAATACGAAGAAGATGAGGAAGAAGATAATTGGAGTGAGGCAACGGGCAGAGATAAGTATCAACAATTACCAAGATATGAATCTAAACCCAGCAAGCCATACACCGACGATTACGACAATTATGATGATGTAGAGGGCGATGCTTGGGAAGATGCGCCAAAGCCAGTGAATATTCCCAAGAAAGTCAGGGAAAGACAGCCGGAATACGAAGAAGAAGGTGGATATTAACTAATTCGTAATTCGTAATTAAACTTGAAGTATTACGAATTATTTTGAGATTACTCCAGCCCTTTCCTTATAAGTAAGGAAAGGGCTAATTTTTTAGCTAAGGGTTGATTGCAGAATTAGCCATTTTTACTAAAGAAGTGCGATCGCCTGCCTTTAGCCCAATAGTATATTGCACACCCTTTTGTCGCCAAGTCAAGGTAGCATCTGAGCAATTAGCACCACAACTAAAATCTACAAAATAGCCACTAATACCTTTAGCTAAGGATAAAGGTTTACCACTGAGGCGCGGCGTTTTGCGGGTTACTGCTTCAGCAGCAACAATACCCAGACGACAGGCATTACCACCATTACAGTCAGGACTAAAACCTAGTAAAATTTCATATTTATTGGCGGTAACAGTTTCTATGATGGCGTAAACTGGGTTATCTCCATCCGACTCAGGAATAAATTTCGGCAGTAAAATCCGAATCTGACTTTTTTGCTTTAATTTGGGCAGAATAGACCGAAAAACTTTGTGTGGCTGAGAATTGACTGTGCTAGCCCCATGTAATGTTATTAGATGAGAGTAATGGTTAACAATGCCTTGGTTTTCTATGGCAACTGAATCCTCAAAGCTATTGGCACTAATTAACAAAACTAGAGCACAAACGGCACTGATATTTTTTAAACCTAAAATCATCTTTTCAAACCTATTTTACCTGCAATACTTACTTGTAATACCCAATTTAAGGATCACATTACATTTTTTTAGTGATTTTTCGCATACCATATCTAATTTCATAAAATCCCAGCAAACCTACTGCTAGCAGCAAAGGTAGAAAGTAGTAGACTCCCCGATAAGCAAGCATTGAACCCAAAATTGCCGCAGCCGAAACTTTAGAAGAGAGAATCAGCAAAATAACAGTTTCAAAAACACCTAACCCACCAGGAACGTTACTAACAACACCTGCAAACATGGCTAGTAAGTAAATTCCTAAAAAATCTAGATAAGACAAAGGTGTATTAGTAGGAAGCAAGGTATAAAGAACCGCCGCCGCAAAAATCCAGTCAAGGCTAGAAACTGCTATTTGAGCAAGAGATATCTTAAAAGAAGGGAATAGAAATCTTTGCCCACGAATTAGTAACGGTTGTTTAAGAAAAATACTTCCTAATAAATAGGTAATAACTAATAACAGAAAAATCACGCCGATGGGACGCGCAGTGGCAAAAGGCAAATGTAGTTGAGTGGGAAATTGGAGAGGATTAGTAATAAATAAGAAACTAAACCTCATCCATCTTGAGAACTGGAGTTTTGCCAGAAGAAATATTACTCTGAAGAAGTAGGTGTAGTAGAGAACAAAACGAGGATGCTTAAAGTAGAGTGCGCTCGTTGGAATCAAAGTAGCTCA
>NZ_JADEXR010000125.1 GCF_015206995.1 aff. Roholtiella sp. LEGE 12411
CCATTCCCCATTCCCCATTCCCCATTCCCCATTCCCTAATCCCTAGCTTTCTTGTACATTACGGCAGCCATAAAAGTTAATACTGTAATCAGTAATCCGTACTCCTGTTTGTTCTTCAATTTTGCGGATAAAATCTTCTGGCAGTTCTACATGCACATCAAGAATTTGATTTGTATCCACGCAGTGGACATGACTATGAGAGTCACTAATATTGCCGTATAAACGTCCGTCGCTGCGTTCAATAGACTCAATGATGCCCTGACTAGATAATGCTTCTAAATTTTGATATACAGAGGTGTGACCGATCTCTTTACCTTGCTGGTTCAAGCGATCGTAAATCTCTCTAGCAGAAAGATGTTCATTGGCTTGCCAAAGTAATTCTAGAATAAAACGACGCTGGCGGCTGACGCGCATACCCAGTATTTGACACCGCTCAAGAGCATCTTCTAAAGAACGAATTGGTTTTGTAGAAATTGCTTGTTTTTGCATATTCACAGCTTGTTAACTGTTGGAGGAATTTTCCTATTTAAATATTCAATGCTTATTTATATATACAAAAATGTTGCACACCAACCTTTTACCTGGGCTTGTGCTTTTGCTTTTAATGCTGCGGAGGTCACAGGTTGGGTGATGATTTTTTGCTTGTTGGCAGTTGCCTTGTGACACCCTAATTTAAAACAAACTCATTACAACTTTAGCTTAAAATTGCTGTAAATGTCCACCTTGGTGACAACTCTCGCCGCTAACTGCAAGCAGTGTGCGTTACGCTTTCTGATTCACTTGCATAAATTTCGTCTAACCTAACGGCAGTTTGATAGTGAAAGTAGCTCCTTGTCCAACGCCTGGGCTAGAAGCTTGAATAGTGCCACCATGTAGTTCTATTAGATGACGAGCGATCGCTAAACCTAGTCCTAAACCACCTTGTTTGTGAGTAGAATTTCCCTGATGATAGCGTTCAAAAATATATGGCAGAAACTCTGGGCTGATGCCAATACCTGTATCGCTCACCTGGATGAGTGCTGAGTCGGAATTGGACTCAGGATAAGTTGATAACCGCACTTCTATCCGTCCTCCTGGCGGGGTAAACTTAATGGCATTCGAGAGTATATTCCCTAAAACTTGTAGTAAGCGGTTGATATCGCCGGCAATTGCTGGAGTTGACCTGTCAAGTATGGACTCTAAACGAATATTCTTAGCATTTGCGGATGGGTAGACAGTTTCGATCGCTACACCTATAGTCGCCCCAAGATTGACTTGAGTGATCTCAAGCTGTAGCTTACCTCGAATGATGCGAGACATATCCAGCAGGTCTTCCAAAAGTTTTGCTTGAGACTTGGCATTGCTTTCGATGGTTTCGAGAGCGCGGGTAATATTCTCTGGAGTAAGTTGCCTAGTCCGCAGTAGTTTCGCCCAGCCAAGAATGGCATTGAGTGGCGATCGCAGGTCATGAGATACCATTGCAACAAAGTCATCTTTAGTCCGGTTAGCGGCTTCAGCTTCAGCGCGGGCGGTTTGCTCAAGTTGCAAAAGCAGATGACGTTCAGCTTCCACCTGCTTGCGATCGTCAATATCTGTACTTGTGCCAAACCATTTCATCACACGTCCTTGCTCATCCTTGATGGGCAAGCCTCTTGCTAAATGCCAGCGATAAATACCGTCAAACCTTTGATAACGCATTTCATGTTCGTAAAGTTCCCCCATCTGCAAAGCTTCTGTCCATGTCTGGATAGCGGGTTGAATGTCCTCTGGATGCAAAACTTTTGTCCAGCCAAACCCCAGGGCTTGCTCAATTGATTGTCCAGTAAATTCACACCATCGTTGATTGACATGCTCATATTCACCATTGGCATTGCAAGTCCAGACTAGCTGTGGCATTGCATCAGATAAGTAGCGGTAGCGTTCCTCGCTTTGGCGCAGGGCTACTTCCGCCAGTTTGCGTTGGGTCAGATCGAGAACAAAGCAGACGCAATTGCCATCTTCCTCTGCGCCCTCTATCCGCGCAATTCCCAAAAGAATTGGTATCCGGGTTCCATCTTTGCGAAAATATTCTTTCTCGAAAGGGGTACAAACTCCAGAAGTTCGCAGATCTTGAACTTTTTGCTGATCAAGGGCTTGGTATTCCGGTGGTGTCAGGGAATTCCAGCAGATGATCCCTGCTGCTAGTTCTTCATGGGTGTAGCCAAGCATTTCTAGAAAAGCATCATTCGCCTCATAGATTCGACCGCTGAAGTCACCGAAATAGATCCCAACTATATTGGATTCCACAATCCGTCTAAATTTGGCTTCACTTTGACGCAGTGCTGCTTCAGCGTGTTTGCGATCGCTAATATCCGTTGTACTGCCAACTGCCCTCACTGCTTGCCCATTAGCATCTCGTTTAATTACTCCCTGATCCAGCACATACCGATATTGCTGATCTTTGTGACGTGTTCTATATTCAACAGCATAGTGGTTTTGATTGGCACACATAGCCCGGAAGTACTTACCCAAGCGCTCTTTATCTTCAGGATGGATCTGCTCTCTCCACCATTGATGAGTTGCTTGTGTCTCTTCCAAGGAGTAGCCCAAAACTCTAGTTATTCCCTCAGTTATGTCAACCGTATTTTTTTCAACATCCCAGTCATAAATTAAACAATTAACAGCTGCTGCTGCCAATTGGAAACGCTCGTTGCTTAGGCGTAGCTGTTCCTCCATTTGCTTGCGTTCTGTGATATCAAAGGTTGTGCCAACGATCTGGTGGGATGAACCGTCAGCATTTCTGGTGAATACAGTATCTCGACTACAAAACCAGCGCCATTCCCCATTGGCATGTCGCATCCGATACTCATTTTCTAGAATGTCACCATCCTTAACTGCGTCAAATCGTTTGAACGCGGCAAGGAATCGAGCTAAATCATCAGGATGCATTAAATTAGCAAGGAACTCTGTTCCCATCTCTTGGACTTGTTGGGGAGTGTAGCCAAGCAGTTTAATAACCTGACCATTGAGGTAGATATTCCGCGCTTCTAACAGGTCGTAAACGTACAAAATCCCTGGAGTTGTTTCAGCAATCCGTTCGATGAAATGTTGGCTCTCCTGCAATCGTTCCTCTGCTTGCTTTTTTTCCGTCACATCCCGCCAGGAAGCCACAAAGCCATCTTCCATTTTGGTGATGCGAATATCAACGGCTTTGATTAACTGCTGTTTGCTATTACAGGACGTGTAGGTCAGTAATTCTTTCGTTAAAGGCTGGCCCGTTTCCACAACTTGGCAACACTCATCAAATAAGGGACTTTCTCGAAGACTAGGTAGGATTGTGCATAGCCGTTTGTTTTGCTGTTCCTCCTTACTCAATTGGTTAAATTCACAAGCAGCAGCATTCACATAATCAATACAAAAGTCTACTATTTCACCCTTCTCATTCCGAATGGCTGAGTAAATGCCAAAACAGTCCAGCATATTCTCAACCGAAGTACGGAAACGCTCCTCACTAGATTGCAGTTCTTGACGTAGTTGAGCATTTTTGATTGCTGAGTGGATAGTAGAGCGCAAATGCTCCGCCGTCGTCTGTCCCTTAACTAAATAGTCTTGAACACCACTTTTCATCGCCTGAACAGCCACGGCTTCGTTGCCATACCCCGTTAACATGATCACAGCAGGCATAATTCCCTGTGTCTGCTGTTTTAATTGGGCGATAAATTCCAGCCCGTCCAAGTCTGGCAGCAAAAAGTCTAATAAGATGCCATCAGGCTGAAACTGTCGACACAATACCAAGGCTGCTTCTCCGGATTCTTCTTCGAGGATTGTGTAGCTGTGTTCCCGATCTTGCAGCAGATAGCGACGATAAGCCTGGCGATCTTCAGCGGAGTCATCGATGATTAAAACGGTTAGCGGTTGTGCCATGACTACTTGCTAGCAACATCAGGGAGAATCGCAATATCCAACCAATAAGTAATGAAGCTTTGAATTGTTTGTACTAGTCTGTTGATATCAATTGGTTTCAAAATATAACTAGCAACACAGCAGCGGTAACATATTTCAATATCTCTAGGGTTGGAAGAAGTAGTAAATACAACCACAGGAATAATTTTCAAGTCTTGATCTTGCTTGATTTGCTCTAAGATTTCTCGCCCATCGGTTCCCGGTAAATTCAGGTCGAGTAAAATAATTGACGGACAAGGGAACTTTTGAACATCGCTGTAAGGGCCCTTGTGGTAGAGGAAATCCAACGCCTCATCGCCATCGGTACAGCGAAAGACGGGATTGGTTACGGCTTGTCGGTTCATGACTCGACGCAGAGCTTCAAAATCTTCGTCGCTGTCTTCAATCACCAATAAAGGTTGGGCGGTTTTGCAAATCATGGGTTCAGTCCGCTTCCTGCAATGTGAAATAGAAAGTACTACCTTGGCCATAGGTTGACTCTACCCAGATTTTACCGCTATGTCGTTCCACAATTTTTTTTGCAATAGTCAACCCCGCCCCAGTACCACCGCCATATTTGTTTGGCCCGTGCAGTCGTTTGAAAATGCGGAAAATTGCCTCAAAGTGTTTTTCTCGAATACCAATGCCGTTATCTTGTACGTAAAAGATGGCTGGTGCTGTGGGATGGTCAATATAACCAATTTCAATCCATTTTTCGGGTTTGTCGTTGTATTTAATGGCGTTGGCAATCAGATTGTTGAAGACTTCACCCACTTGGACGCGATCGCAATAAACTGTTGGTAGCGGTCTAGGAATACATATCTCTACGTGCATCTCCTCAATTCGAGCGTTCAACAGATCTAAACTTCGAGTTACAACACTATTAATGTTGGTTTGCTGCATGGAAAGATCCACTCTTCCCAAGCGAGAAAAATGCAACAGCGAATCGATTAAATCTTCCATCCGCTGGGTGAGACGAATCAAAGTTCTCAACTTGTCCATCCCCTCGTCATTCAGGATTTCGCCGTAGTCTTCAATTAGGAAATTGGAATAATTATGAATGCCGCGTAGTGGTTCTTTCAAATCATGAGAAGCAATGTAAGCAAAAGCATCTAATTCGTTATTACTGCGTTCTAGCTCGATATTTAACTGTGCTAGTTCATCTGCCTTCCGCAGCACTACACCAATAATTGCACTTCTCAACTCTAGTGCTGCATTCACCTCACAAGATTTCCAGGGAAGAGATTTTAACCTCACTGTTTCCTTCCACAACTCAAAAGACTTGCGGGGTGATAGATGCAAATCGCCATTTTCATTCACCTCCATAAGTTTACTTGGATCTCCTCCCCAATTTACAGTTTGCACTACCTCTGGACGAAACCACAAAACATAATTTTTCTGAGTTTTGGAAAAGGAAAACACCATTAAACCGCTAGCTACATCTCGGAATTTTTCTGCTTTTGGATAAACTTGTGGTAATGCATTTGTATATAGAATTTCCTCTTGCAAGTTTTGATGAATCCATTCCATTAAATGTTTAATATCCTGTTTTTCTGGAGTATTACCAATAGTAAAATACTCTCCTTCAAAAGAGACTGCGGCTCCTTGGGCATTGACGAGATCAAGTAAATTAGGTTGATAGTCAATTAAACCCTGAATAAAGTTGGTTTCAGCTGACATATACTCTACTAACTTGCTATGGATAGATTTCAACTGAATCTTATATTCAGAGTCTTCGCTGTCTTCTTTAGCGCCCAACTCTAAAGATGTCATTTGCCCCAAGAATTCACAAGCATTACGAATTTCATAAGGGAGAAATTTGGGTGATTGGTGATGACAGGCAATGAGTCCCCAAAGTTTTTTGTTTTTCATGATGGAAATTGACATTGATGCCGTCACGCCCATATTGTGCAAATACTCAATGTGACAAGGCGAAACACTCCGCAGCACAGACCTGCTTAAATCTAAAGGCTGCTCAGTTAAAGGATTATTTACAGGTACAATCGCCACTGGTTGGTAGTTAGCATCCGGTATCAGCCTCAGCCAGTTTTGGCTGAAGAGTTCTCTAGCTGGTTGGGGAATATCGAAAGCGGGGTAGTGTAAGCCTAAATAGGAAGCGAGATATTCTGGCTTATCGTCAGCAATAACTATGCCGTTAGAATCATCATCAAATCGATAGACCATCACCCGATCAAAGCCAGTAATTTTTTTTACTTCTTTGACAAGAATTTGACTGACCTCTGTAACAGTGGATGCGACCTGTAACTTAGATATAGCGATTTTAACTAAGTGATAGAATTTAAAAAATGCGTTACTCTTTTCTAAGAAGGCAGGTTCTAACTCTAGAATCAAAAGTTGATTATTACGATGGATAATGCCATCAAAATGTAGATATTCATTATCTGATTTAATTGTGAATTCAATCGGATTGGTAAATTGTAAATCTTCTTGTAATAAACAATCTTGCAAAAAATGGATTTGCTCAGATTCAAGTAACTTGTTCAAAGGTTGATTGAGTAATTCTTCTGGACTCAGGTTAAAGAAATGGCGAGTATTATTGCTACATTGCAGGATAGTTAGCTCTGGTTCCTTTAATACTAGAATGATTCCATGAGCTTGAATCGAGCCAGGAAGATGAATTGGCTCTAAGTCACAATTGATGAGGTTAACTGGCAAAGGAGTAGTAATATCTTTAGCGTTCACGTCTTAGTACCAATGATTACAAGTATGTCTTGAGCAGATACAGTCTCTGGTTTAGTTATGAAGTTTTAAGTTTGATATATCTATGTGAATATGCCTAAAGTTAAATGTAAGTAGATTTAAATAAGATTTTCTCATTAATATACTGTTTATCAAAGAGAGATTTATAAATATAAATGAATATAAATATACACAGAATTCCAAACAGGAAAGAATTGCAAAGACTAATGAACAATTAGCCGTAAATGGAATCACAGTTAGACGAATTGAGTAATTCTCTAGGTAAAATTTGCGCGATCGCAGTAAAATTGCTAATGTATGATCCTTGAGTAAAATAAGCAGTTCATTACCAATAATTCTGATTATTCCAACGTTCATGGAGATGTTATGCAACCTCCTCTGCCGTTTGCTGGCTTAAACATCCTTGTAGTTGACGATGATGATGATACTCGCTTTTATATTACTACCGTATTGGAAGCAGATGGAGCTACCGTCATGGCTGTTGCATCAGCAGCAGCAGCAAGGCAAGTGTTACCTGAATTGCAACCCGATGTGTTGATTTCTGACATTGCTATGCCTGGTGAAGATGGTTACACCCTGATCCGCAAGATACGGGCGCTAAAGCCAGATAATGGTGGACAAGTCCTCGCTATTGCCTTAACAGCTTATGGCGATAGTGAAAATCGTATCCGCGCCTTAGAAGCTGGCTTTCAGACTCATGTAGCTAAACCAATTGATCCAGAAGAACTAGTTGCGATCGTTACCAGTTTGGTTGCTTCTTGTAATTGGTAATTGTAACCCTTAGTATTTATTTTTTCCAAGAACCACTTTCGCACTTCACTAAACGCTCAAGCGTATTAATATCTTTTTGATTTCTCGAAGTACGGATTTGTTTTTCAACAGCGATATTAATTAGTTCCATCTCCAGACGTTTGAGATCAGCCTGCTGTTCATCGGTTTGGATTTTTTGGCTATTTATACTGTTTAAGCTCTGCAAAACAGGCTTCTGCTTGTCTAACTCAAACCTGTTAACTAAAGAATTAACTACGTAGCTTTGTTCTGGACGAGCTGTCTGTAAAATTTGGCTAATTGGTTGACTGAGAATTATTTTTTGTTGTGTTGAAGAAAATTTGTTCTGTAACCAAGCTTCAGAGGTAGATATCGGCAAATCTATCGATTTTTCATCGACTTTAGCAAAAGCATGAGCTTCAGCATAAGCAACTCGTCCATCCTTGTTGTAATCAGCAGAACTAACAGCTTTACCTGTGCGATCGCGTCCACTCAAACCAGCAAAAAAACTAGAACTATAATCTCGATAATCAGCTTCGTTTACCTCTGGCGTACAGCCTACTGAAGGTAGACTTTTAATCGTAGCAAAGAAACCACAACGCGTTTGAAGCGCTACAGGGCGCTTCGGATCTCCTCCCTCGTAAATAAAATTAGCAAAAGAACCAGAAAAGCACTGAGCCATCATTGCAACAATAGGTGTTTTTGGAGATATTTTGTCCAGCATTTGGGAAAACTGCTTCACACTCAGTTGTTGCTTATTCCACAAGTAAAAGGAATTGTTATCTAGGTCTTGTTCATTTAATCCTCCATGTCCTGTGAAATATAAAAATGAAGTTTTAGGGTTTTTCTGTTGTGCTAGCTGCTGGAAATAACGCTCTAAATTACTGAAGGTAGTAGCACCTTTGAGATGGGGAATATTTGATCGTTTAAATTGCTGTCTTCCTTGCTCGTTAATATAGCGGATAGAAGCTTGTCCATCATTACCATTAGCAAAGAAAATAGATGCAACTTGCTTTGAGTCGTACCCCATAAATTGCAGAGTTCGCTGAAAGAAAAGTACATTTTTTTCTAAAGCAATTTCGTTGAAAGAAGGCGCACCACCACCACCCACAACTAAAAAATTGGGTGCTGACTGATTACTTTGACAAATATGAGACGGTTGTGGACTCGCTGCGCTAGAGAGTGGAAGTACTATTAGCAAGCCACATGTAAAACTGACTAATAAGCGACGCATCTGATAACTGTGCTGTATAGATTTATTCCATTACAGCACTTCTAGTATAGGGTCTGCTGTGACACAGATACTATTGGCGAATTTACTACAAAAACGTTAGTAAAAAATTACAGATATTTAAGCATTATTGCTTTCCAGTCTCAAAGCTAATGTGCTCAGACTTATATGCAGGTGGCTCGACGTGAATTAAAATCCTCACGGGACTGAAGCGTTCTTCTAATCGGCTTTCTACTTCTTCAGTGATGCGGTGGGCAGTTTCCACATCCGGTGCATCTACTATTAAATGCATTTCTATAAAAACTTGACGACCAAGAACACCACGAGAGGCGATATCATGACAGTTAATCACCCCAAGAACAGAAGTAGCGATCGCATGTATTGCTTCTGGTGCGATCGCCATTTGATCCACCAGCCAAGGCAAATTTTCTTTTAAAACTGACCAACCACTCCAAAATACTAACAAAGCGACGGGGAAGGCTAACACTATATCCATCCATTGATAACCTAGCCAAACCCCTATCAAACCCCCAATTACAGATATTGTCACCCAAATATCGCTCATGGTATGTGTAGCGTCAGCTATTAAAATTGAGCTACCTACCCGTCTACCCACACCGCGTTCGTAAAACGCTACAAAAATATTTACGCCCAGCACAATTAGTAATAACCACAACTCAGGTGGTGAAATTCTCACAGTTTCACCACCTTTGATAATTCGTTCGATGGCTCCTTGCAAAATTTCAAAGCAGGCTATTCCTAAAAAAGCAGCAATTCCTAAAGCTCCCACCGCTTCAAATTTGTGATGTCCGTAGGGATGTTCGCGATCAGGTTGTGGAGAAGAGAACTTACTAGCAATTAATCCTAAAACATTATTTGCGCTATCTGTCACACTATGCAACGCATCAGCTAACAAGCTTAAAGAACCTGTCCAGTAACCTACAACTGCTTTCAAGCCCATTACAAACAGATTGAGCAGTAGAGTGATAATCAAAACCTTTCGCACTTCGGCGCGGTTATCGTAAGTCATAGAGAATTTATCACATCAAGTTCTATGACTTCTAATGTAAAACCTAAAAGACAAATAAATACAAATAAAATGTATCAAAGTCTTGCACAGTAAGGATTAAACCTCTCTATAGCATCTCATTTTATCTAGATTTATTGAGATTATTTTTAACTAACAGCAGCTACAAGCTTTATATAGGTTGACAATGGCTTTGCTAAGAAAAGCTTATTTTTAGCATTAATAACAAGGTAGTTTTAATTAATTCTCTTTGTCTTTAAATGCTCCAGTAAGTTCACACCACTGTCAAAATTAACCGCATCGCTATTTAAAGACTGGAATTCGTGGTTTGTGTAACTCAGTAATAAATTCCGTATTTCCGCCTCTACACGTCCATTACTGTTTTCTAGGATAAAAGTTTTTTAAATTATTTCTACCTTTGGTATGAAAGCATCAGGCTTGATCACCTATTTTGGTAATATTAGTAATTATCAAGAAGTTTTAATAAAAAACTTATGTCTTCTACTCCTCTAACACTCAATCTAATTGAAGGTTCTGTGTCTTTCAGTTTTTCACCCCAAGCAGCACAGGAACTAAAAGCAGCGACGGATCAATTAATGGAGCGTTTAAAAGCTGTCGCCGCTAAACCCACTCCTGGCGGTGGTAAAGTTACTCCCCAGCCTCCCCTAGAATATCGTTACACTGGCGAGGTATTTGTAGAAATTTTCTGCAATCCTAATATCTGGCCGACTCCCTTCGCTGCGAAAGTCCTACTTACCGTCCGCAATGTCAATATCCGCTTAACTACAGAAGCTGAGCTGACTCGCATCATTGATGATATTAACCAATATTTAGATCAAGTAGGATGAAAATGACCGGAGCAGTTCTACATTTAAAACAGCTACGGCCAGGGTTTTACATAGTACACTCAAGTTGTAGAAGCGGCTACACACAGCAACTGGTTCCGATGCATTCGCCGTTCGCTATATGCGTTGGCAAAACCCAGGCTCAATTGAAAAATTGTATAAATTCAGACTCTAATGCTTCTGCGTTTATGAAAAATAGCAGATTGCGGATCGGGCAATACTAACCAAAAACAGAGATTATCCCTCAGATTGGGCGTTAAATTTTTTATGCTGAAATCCAGACATTGAAAATAAACTCCCAACCAAAATCTGAAATCAAACATTAATTAGTCGTTGTCCCATTCTTCACGACCAATTAAATCGCCAATGCGATCGCGTAACAGAAAGTCACATTTCTCTAATTCACATTCAACGCAAACCCACTCTCTAGCTGGAATGTATTGGCAGAGTGTATATATTGGTTGCTGGCGGCTGACCATTCCCTTTTGCACCAGTCGGCGTGCTTCGTCCTGGATCACGTTTAGAGAGTAGTAATTGATAGAGGGCACCGTATTGACACTCATGGTTTTTACTCACAAATTTACACGTAAATAGTGTTCCCGTCATCTATTGAGAACAAACATAGCAAAGTTAGACTTGTGGCTAGGGTTTTGTAGTTTGCTATACGGAACTGTTCCCATTTTGACGCTACAGACTCTAAAATTATTTAAAGATATGTTAATAAAGTCAACATTTCCTGACATTAGCCTAACATCAGCTTCACATTATGAATGTGGCAGTAATTAACTTAACCTGCTGAACTGGCTATATGACTTCCGTTTAACAGGGCTGAAAGTTTTGCACTGACTGGCTAAAGACATAATTTGGTGCGCGGGAATAATTCATAGAGCGATCGCTTAATGTACCAATTAATCACCGTAAAGCTCTGCCTAGAGCTACTAGCATTTGTCCAAAGGAAAACAGGTTAGAAATATGTTTCACGGAAAAAGGTATAAACTATTGCAAAGCATTATGGCTAAAGTTCACTAGGAAGGTTTTAGCCTAGCATCTGTTAATAATTTTTTCAATAATTACGTAACCCCTCAGTTATTTTAAACACTAGTTTTATCCAGGCTATTCTGGATAAACACTTATAATGAAGTGCAGTGAGTGGCATAATTGTTAATTTTTCTTAAACTTATTACTTTTACTATTAGTATCTTTGCAATAGAGAAGTGACGCCAGCCGAGACAAACAGAAAGCGTATATATGCAACTACCGAAACCTAAAACAGGTATAGTCAAATTAAAACAGACGCGATTTGGTGACGTCTGTAAACTGTTTGGCGGATTCCTAGAGATTAATTGTTCTGAAGTTACATTGTTATTTAAGTTACTTATTCACGGGATTACTCATCATCTTCATTTGTGCCATCCTCTACCGCAACCAGATTTTCTGGTGGGCGCTCATGCTGGAGTTGGTTCAACAGTGACAGTACCTTATTACCCCGTTCAATGGAGCGGTCTTCGATGAATATTACTTCTGGTGTACGACGTAGCCTTACCCGCGCACCAAGTTCGCTGCGGACGTAACCAGTCGCCGACTTTAAGCCTGCCATTGTTTCTGCCTTGGCTTCCTCTGTACCATAGATACTGACGTAGATTTTGGCGTGTTGGAGATCGCCGGAAACATCAACATCAGTAACGCTCACCATTCCCGTAGCCACACGGTCATCCTTAATGCCATTGAGCAGCATTTGGCTAACTTCCCGTTTAATTAATTCTGCAACGCGGGAAACACGGCGATTTGTAGGCATAAAAATCTTGCCTCCTCACAGAGGTTGTGTAACATAATATAGATGCAAGTTGGGCTGACAGCGTTTACAGTGTTTGGCTATACTTACAGCAAGCAAAGCCTAAGCAATGTTAACAGCAATTGTCTGTAGGGCAAAGTTCTAGTCTAGATTGTACTCAAGCCCAGCATTGCACGTAAGGTGAAAGTAATAAATACTAGGCTACTCACAAATAAACCCAAGATGGCGATCAAGGTGATGGGGCGCTTTAACAGCGGCATCAATGGCTCAAAGGTGTTCAAAAATACGCCTAAGAGCACAGTAATGAAATAGCGGGGGTAGCGAAAGACGTTATCCCAAAATCCGTCAAACATTTGAATGTAAACTGCCTTGTTATATACTTACGTTTGTTTTGATATGCTTTATCTACTCAATTGTAATATACGGGGCTGGAAAACTAGCAGCTAATATAAAATATTGCTCGTCGGTTATATTGGCTTTATTTAGTCGCGATTATTTCAGTTAAAGCAGAAGTAAATGGTAATTCAAATCCCCAAGGAAACTAGCCCGCGTCCATTTTTGAAGTGGGCAGGGGGTAAAAGTAGATTGATACAGCAATATATTCCTTATTTCCCCAAGAGTTATAAAAATTACTATGAGCCATTCTTAGGTGGTGGTGCTGTTTTTTTCTATCTCCAACCAAGTGCAGCTATTTTAACTGATATTAATGCCGAATTAATTAACACTTATTGTTGTGTTAGAGATCATGTTGAAGAATTAATTTCTCTATTGAAAGAGCATAAAAATCGACATAATAAAGATTATTACTATAGTGTCAGAAACAACTCTGGTGGTACTGATATAGAAAAAGCTGCCCGTCTAATTTATCTTAATAAGACTTGTTTTAATGGTCTTTATCGGGTCAACTCACAAGGTAAATTCAATGTGCCTTTAGGCAGATATGACAATCCCAATATTTGTTCTGAGGTTTTACTCAAAGCAGCCTCAGAAGCACTTTCCAATGCAGAAATTAAACAAGCAGATTTTTTTGATGTGGTAAATTATGTCACAAGCAGTGATGATTTTATTTATTTTGACCCACCATACTATCCTGTAAGTGAAACTAGCTATTTTACAGCTTACAGTAGCGATCGCTTTGCTGAAGAACAGCAAGTTCAACTCAAAGACGTATTTGAAAAATTAGCTGAACGTGGAGTTAAAGTTATGCTATCTAATTCAGATTGTAAATTTATTCGCAACCTTTACAGCAGTTTCAATATTTATACTATATCAGCATCTAGAGCAATTAATTCTAACGCCAAAAAGCGCGGAAAAATCACAGAATTACTAGTAACTTCGTATTAAAGATTATTGTTAGACCAGGCAATAAATGAAGATAAATTATGAACTGAGAGAAGATTTTGATTGAAACCAACTTGTTTGCCTAACCACGATACAGCTTGCGGTTTCATACCTCCACCGTCAATTAATACAACTGCTTGTGCAGGATAGCAATTTTGAATATTCAAGTTAAGGTAAGGAAGTTTTTCATCGACTGAACCGCTAGTTTGCTGCCATTTACATTCAATAATCAGCCCGGAAGAAACGGATGCAGCACCAATAATGTAAAAGTCTACATATATATAGCTCCCATAAATTCCTGCTCCAATATAAACCTGCCTTGCATATCGTTTTGGTATATTATTCGAGCTTAAAAGACATCCAAGGCGCTGTTTCTTTGGTAAATCAAAGCCAACTTGGACATATCCATGACCCAGTAAAGTCCCTTCTACAGCTTTTTCCAAGACATTGCCAGAAGTAACTGCTCTTGCACCTTGAGTCATCTTTATCCTAATTATCTTCAAAAGGTTTCCTGATTTTAGGATTTCCTGGAAGCAACAGTAAATGCTAGGTTATATAAATTTTTGATTTTGGATAGGTTAGATGTCATTAGGTATGAAGTAGAAATAAATTAGTATCCTTGTACTAAAAAAAGACAAATATATTAATAATTTGGATTAGGAACGAATTAGTAATTCAGATAATAGTTAAAATAAGGGATTTCTGTTCAGTCTCAAAGACCGACTATTGCAAGCGACTCCGCCATTTTTCTGGGTCTTGGGAACAGTGGAAAATAGCGTAGATAATAATCTCCTGTTCATTAAACTCGTAAAAAACGACGTAGGGAAAACGCCTAGTTGTAGCGCGGCGATAGGTTTCATGAACAATCTGGTATGTGTTGGGGTGACGCTGAATTAAATTCAGGCAGGCATCAATACAGCGTAGAAACTCAACGCCTAATCCAAACTCGCGCCCCTCGTACCAGTCCTAAGCTTCGATAATGTCCAGTTCTGCGGCTGTAAGGATAGTTAAGTTTCTAGCCATGCCGTTGAGAGATTCTGGCTTTTACATCTTCCCAACTGTTGCCGATGGCTGGATTTTGCAGATATTCGGCTTTGCGACGGGCTAGCTCTTGTTTGTGCCAATCTAAAACTGGGAGTGCGGCTGGTGTAGTTGCAATCTCATCCCATAAGTCTTCTACCAGCTGGAGTTTTTCCGCTCTCGAAAGACTAGAGAGTTCGGGAAATACTGGGTTCATGGTTTTCTCTGATTTTATTCATCTTGATTATTACACTCTCAAACCGCCATATTCATAACAACATTTTTAATAACTGGAATTAAGCTTGGATAAATGTTAGTGATTTCGCCTTAGCTTCAACCTGTCTGGGCTTCAGTATGACCGTTGCGGATAGCCCATGCTAGTTCTAAAAGTTGAGTCCAGCGTTTTTGTAGCTGTTTGGGGGTGCATTTGATAGTTTTGGCGATCGCCTGATCATTTTGCCGTGCAGTTTTCAATTGTAAGATTTGTTGTTGCTGTTCTGTGAGTTGATTTACAAAGATTTCCCACTGCTGGGAAGATAAACCCAATTTTTGCTCTAAACCTGCACCTAACCATTGATGTACCAATTGCCAGTGGTGTTGTTTGGCAAACTTTTCTACATGGTATTTAAACCGTTGTTGCAGATAGTCGCGCTGACGGCTAGTTAAACCGAGAATGTGGTCAATTTCTGGTGCTGAGAGGTCTTGGAGTTTGAGGCTGAGGTAGTTCATGCAGTCAGATTGACCTTGCGACTCCAGGTATTTCATTAATTCCGAGATGACGCGATCGCGTTCTGACTCTTCAGAGGGATCGAAATTAGTTTGTGCAATCATTTGCGATCGCAGCTGTTGCACCGCCGAGTTCCGCTGGTAAGATTCTGCTTCTTCACCTTTAGCAGACTCCACCGCCATTTCAATATCCACAGTGGTTTCTTGGGGTTGGCGACGAGCAAAACCTTGAGCACGCAAGATAATCAATTGCTGATTTGCACCACCTGGTAAATTAATGCGGCGTTTGGCATATTGCTCTGTAAATGCCATGTATTCCGCCAATTGCAACTGAGTGCGCGGTGTGTGATCTTCAGGTAGTTCGTTTTCTCTGCGGAAAGCTTTGAGAGCTTCGATATAAAATGCTTGCAGAAAATCTTCAATCAGGTTGTAACGAGCCTCAAACCCTAATTCAGAGCCTGATATAGTTACGTGGCGGTAAACCATAGCACCCAAAGTGCTATGTAATTCCACACGCCCTTGTTTTGAACCTAGTTGGTAGTAACGTAGGCACTTTTGTAGACGATGCTTTCCTAAGGTAATTTGCCAGGACTTGATTTGCCCAGATGTTTGGATACGAGAGCTTTTATCGCAAATGCGTTCTACTTCTTTGGCTATGCGCTTTGCTAGGGCTTCTACACACCTAGGTGCTGCTTTCACTTTATCTGGTATTTCTTGACATAAAATCTCGATTAAACTATCAGTATTACTGGCTGATAATTCCTCGGTCGAAACGTTGTTCTCAAAAGTAGGTGTAGAGTTTAGTAGATTCGCGGCGTTAGCTTTCATGACTTTTGTAGGGAGTAGTATTGCACCGTAATTACAACGCAGACACAGCAATCAAGGGCGGTTTTGCCTGAAGAATCTTTTGGTATTCATCCATCAAGACTCGCTGCATGTACTGCTCACATATCAGGTTCATATATAAGACTGTAAGAAATCCGAATAAGTTACAGGGATAGCAGTGTGTCGGTTCTTTCACAAGTTACTATATCGACACTGGTACATAGATATCCACCATTTTTTCAAAGTTGTAAAATGCCTTGCTATGCCGACTTTTGCCGCCATTATGCTCTATCCGTTGCTGCATCTACGCCCTTCGTAGACATCGCCTTTAAGTATGACAATTTCAAAACTGGAGCCTTTTTATCACATTTTCCGAAACTGAGGGATGTGCTGATGAAGTACAAAATTTTATACCCATGCTGCTGCTGCTTCCCAACCTAAACCTCGTCGTGTAATCATTGCTTCATCTCCTGTTAAGTCCAAAATGGTAGACACTTCATAAGTAGGTTCCTCGCCAGTATCTACAATTACATCTACCAAGTTGTCTAAACGGTCAAATAGCTCCACCCGCGACAGAATAGGTTCTGGATCTGCCCGATCCATCCCATCATCTGCCTCATCTGGTGGCAGGTGTGCTGAAGTCGAAATAATCGGATTACCTAATGCTGCCAACAAAGCCAAACACGCATTATGATTTGGCACTCTAATCCCAGTAGTTTTTCGCTTAGGATTTTGCGCTAATCGCGGTACTAACTTAGTAGCTGGTAGCAAAAACGTGTATGGGCCTGGTATTAGGCGCTTCATAATCCGATAGGCTGTGTCACTTACGGAGGCATAAGTTGCCACATTTGAAAGCGAGGGACATAAAAATGTCAGTGGTTTATCATTCGCTAGCTGCTTAATTTGCCGCACTCGTTCTACTGCCGACTTAGCATTCAAATCACAACCAATCGCATAAACTGTATCAGTAGGATAAAGCATGACTGCGCCACTAGAGAGCGCCGACTTTATTTCCTCTATTCGGCGAATTTGAGGATTGTCCGGATGAACGGGGAAAATTTTTGCCATGGAACAGGGGTTGGGGAGTGGGGGAGCGG
>NZ_JADEXR010000126.1 GCF_015206995.1 aff. Roholtiella sp. LEGE 12411
GATTGGGGGTTGGGGATTGGGGATGATTATTCACATTGTCCCCTTGTGTACTTTGTTCCTTAGTCCCTAGTCTCTAGTTCCTGGAATGGAACACGAGCATCAAAATTGCAGTCTTTGTAGTATGAGAGAATGTTAAACTTATTGGGCTAAATGATTAAAATTCTACAATGATTTAATAAAGATTAAAATTATATTATTATATTATCTCTAAAGGTGTGAGTTAAGTAGTGGATTTAAATAAGTGATGTCTACCTGTTCACCAAGTGTTTACAATCATGAGTCTCAGGCTCTCTGGGCCAGCAAGCTGACCAGGTCTTATTACCAAGACGATCAGCAAGCTAAACTTATGCATCTGCAAGCAGAGATAGACTCTCTATTGGAGCAGTTGCAAAATCTCAAACACCAACGTCCAGATGGTGTTAGCCAAGAGTAATTAAGTTGGTTTCTTGGACTGCGATCGCTAGCATCTTTCTAAATTTAAATTTTAACAAGAGAGTTGCTATTCAAAATGCTGATTTTTTTCTGACCAGCGCCTCAGACTATAATTGTCAGCATTTTCCACAAGTAAAGCTAGGGAATGCGTGTCTGAGAGCTTGGCGATCGCTGTCAATATTTGTCGGTAACTTTCTGCAAAATCTGTATAAATTACTTTACCAGTATCAGACAAAATTAAAGTGCGGGGACGGTATTGCTGATTATTTTCCTCCTGAATCCCGGATTCAGCTTGATTTAAGGATAATATCGCTGCTGCTGAGATAGTTAATACTGTTTCAGGCTTGGCATTATTTGTTAAATCAATTAGCTGAACAGGCCAATAACCCAATTTTTCCTCCATCTGCTCGAAGCTAGGAATAGCGCCAGTTGGAAGATTACCTGACTGCTGTAAGGAACGCCACACAGTTGGTAAAATTGCCTTTACCTTTTGGGGATCTTTTTGATACAGTGCTTCTAAAGTGATTGGAGATGGTTGCACCCATTCTAGCGCTGCACTGGTCAGGGCTAAAGGCCTGGGTTGAAGACGATTGTTTTGATTCTCTGGAATTTTTACCCCAGCAGCTAATAAACGCAAAATCCCACTTCGTAATTGCACTGCTTTGATAGTGGCGATAGTTATTTGCTGTTCTCCATTGGGTAGCCAGACAACTATCTGAATTTTAGGGTCAGAACTGATACCCAAAGTTTGCCAGAAAAATTTAGCCAAGGAAGTTTTGGGGGGCTTCAAGTTCTCAAATGGTGAATTTAGCCAGCGTTTACCGTCATGAAATGCACTTACCTCTATTTGATACCATTGGTCAGCCGTAAGTTTTATCTCTGCTGTGGAATTTAGTTGCAGCCACTCAGCATTATTAACTTGAGTGATTGGTTGTACCGAACCAATAATCTGACTAGGGTGAGTAGAGAGAATTTGCGACTTTTTTCCCTCACTATTGACTCTTGCTAACAAACCTTGAATATATGTAAGAGTGTCTTTTTTGGTTTGTGGTTGGGCATTCAACCAGGAATTAGCATATTCTCCGCCCCGTTTAACTGCTAAAATTAATGCTCCCCAAGCTTGTACCTCCGACCTATTTGGATTCACCCGCAACGCTGCAACTGTGCGATTCCACAACCTTCCCTCGTCGGCTTTAAGTAGGGTAACAATTTCTTGAGCATTATGGGGCGACGCTTCAAATACTTGTAAAGCTTTCCCCCAGCGACCATCAGTCAAATCTGCTAATACTTGTTGACTAGGACTTGCCCAATTTTTTTGAGCTTGAGCTTTGGTAAGTTGAGAGTGTAAGCGAATCAAATCCATTTGCGCTTGCGCCGCTTCTGGTAAAACTCCTTTTCGCTGTTTTTGGACGAATTTCAACCACTCAAAAGCTGGTGTCCACAGTCCGCTACGAGCAATTGATAGGGCATTTTGGTACGCAGAATCCTTGAGAGCTGGTGGATTGAGAGCAATTGCCTCTAATTGAATGGGTTTGAGGAATAACTTTACAGGTTTGACTTGGTAAACTTGTAACTGCGGTTCTAAACCGACTGTTTGATCAATGACTAACTCTTTTTCACTATCACCAGTTACCTCCTGCCATTTCGGCTGTTGTCCATTGGGACTTGTCCAAGACAACATCGATTGTAAGTTGGTGCGTTCTCGATTGTAATATATGATGTTACCGTAAGCGAACGCACTAGTTCCTTGTTGGCGCTTACCCCGCAAAGAAAACCAAATCCCTGGTGATGGTGTAGTACCTTCAAAGCGTTTCACTTCAGTTAAAGGCAGGGTAACATTAGTATCTTGAGGTGCTGAGGTTGCATCCACCACAAAAGATTCTTCTGGGCCAGTTACAGATAGTTGGGTTGCTAGATAGTAGTAATTTTCTGACTGGGATTGGAACTCTGACTCTTGTGAGCGTTGATAAACCCTGAGTTCAACAAGTTCTTGACAATCAGACTGACAATTAGCACGTTGTCGAAAAACTGGGAGTAAAAACGATATTTCTGCATCCCTATCCAAAGCCAGGATTTCCCCAGCTATTTGTTTTTGTTTACTCAGACTGAGTTTAATATCTTTGAGGGTATGGGGACGTTCGTAGTTACCCAGAGGAATTTGTGCCCATTCTGGTAAAACTTTATTCAGCCAACTTACCTGAACTGGATTAAAGATGTAGAGAATGCTAATCCAAGCAAAAGCCATTGCTAAACTAGCACTGCCCAGCAAAATTGCGTAGGCGCAGCCCGTCGTAGACATCGCTAGCGTTGAAAATAGACCATTTCGCGTTTTCGGCTTTTTATCGGTTTTTTTGGCGAGATGTTTAGTTGCACCCACATGAGGCTGATTTCGTTTAGCAGCTTTTGGCATCAGCTTACGCCAGCGATTTGCCATAGTAGTTCTCAATCAATGCTGTGTGTCTTTTTAGGCATTGAGGAGGGTGAGTACTACGTACTAGAGACTGGATAAGCTGTTACGCAAATAAACTTGTATATTTCGCGCTTAGATTGTCAAGAGTCAAAAGTCCACAGTCAAAGGCTAGCTTGAACTTTTGACTCTTGACCTTGGACAGCCTAACCACAAGAATATTTGATCTAGACGCGCATCAGCTTATTAGGTACTTGGTGTACGGAAAAGGAAAACTCTTTCCTAATCCCCAGTCCCTACTCCCCACTACCTAATACCCTGTTATACTCGCGCTTTTAGAAGTTGCCTAGAAGTATTAAGTCTAATTTTGTACAAAAACCGTATATTTCCCCATCTGGACACCAGATAATTGATAATACACTCTCCACGTCCGTATCTGAGTAGAGTATAAAGAAGGCGTGAGTATGGCGGCTGGTTTTCGATGCAGCTAACAGAAGATGAAAAAAAGCTGTTGCAGCAACAAGCGATCGCCCGCAAAACAGATCAAAGTAAAACCAAACGAGCCAAAATCAGACTTACTTGCGAAAAATCCGGATTGGACGGATGCACAAGTCGCACAAACCGTGGGCTGTTCACCAGGCCTCGTCCCTAAATGGCGTAAACGGTAGAGTCCAACTCGTAGCTTGGAAGAAGCACCACGCCCTGGACGCCCTCGCATGTTTCAAGCAATTGTACTAAGTCTACGCGCTCCAGGCGAAACCCTTACAAGTCTTCACTTCATCAAGGCTACAACTTTTGAGACAATGAGAAGCGACTTAATAATCAAGCGCTTATAGTCCACATATTATCGGGTAGAGACACAAACATGAAATTGGCTTACTGGATGTATGCAGGCCCAGCCCACATCGGCACTCTGAGGATCGCTAGTTCTTTTAAAAACGTTCATGCGATCATGCACGCCCCCATTGGCGATGACTACTTTAATGTCATGCGTTCCATGCTATCGCGGGAGAGGGATTTCACTCCGGTGACAACCAGTGTTGTTGATCGCAACGTTTTGGCACGTGGCTCTCAAGAAAAGGTGGTAGATAACATCGTCCGCAAGGATGCCGAAGAACACCCGGATCTGATTGTGTTAACCCCCACCTGCACTTCCAGCATTCTGCAAGAAGATCTGCACAACTTTGTCGAACGGGCGCAGCTGGAAGCAAAAGGAGATGTCATGCTAGCGGATGTGAACCACTACCGCTACAACGAACTACAAGCAGCCGATCGCACTCTCGATCAAATCGTCCAATACTACATTGAAAAAGCCCGCAAGCGGGGCGAATTGCCTGAGGGCAAAACTGCGAAGCCCTCGGTTAATATTATCGGTACTACTACCCTTGGTTTCCACAATAATCACGACTGCACCGAACTCAAACGGTTGATGGCTGACTTGGGAATTGAGGTAAATACTTTAATCCCCGAAGGCGCTTCGGTGAACGACTTAAAGAAAATGTCCAAAGCCTGGTTCAACCTGGTACCTTACCGTGAACTCGGTTTAACCACAGCTCGTTACCTGGAAGAACAATTTGGCACACCTTATATAGACATTACTCCAATGGGTGTAGTGGAAACTGCCCGTTGTATTCGCAAGATTCAGCAGGTAATCAACGCTCAAGGTGCAGAAGTTGACTATGAAGACTTCATCAACGAGCAAACCCTGTATGTATCTCAAGCTGCTTGGTTCTCCCGTTCTATTGACTGTCAAAACTTGACTGGCAAAAAAGCTGTGGTCTTTGGTGACAACACCCACGCCGCCGCCATTACCAAGATTCTGACGCGAGAAATGGGGATTCATGTTGTTTGGGCTGGAACCTACTGTAAATATGATGCAGACTGGTTCCGTGAACAGGTAAGTGAGTATTGCGATGAAGTGCTAATCTCCGAAGATCATGGTGCAATTGGGGATGCGATCGCCCGCGTCGAACCCTCTGCTATTTTCGGAACCCAAATGGAACGCCACGTTGGTAAACGTTTAGATATTCCCTGTGGCGTAATTGCTGCACCAATCCACGTCCAAAACTTCCCCATTGGTTACAAACCATTTATGGGTTACGAAGGCACGAATCAGATTACAGATTTGATCTACAATTCCTTTACTTTAGGAATGGAAGATCATCTCTTAGAAATCTTCGGTGGTCATGATACCAAAGAAGTTATTACTAGGGGAATTTCTGCTGATTCTGATTTGAATTGGACAAAAGATGGTCAAGCAGAATTGAATAAGATTCCTGGATTTGTTCGCGGAAAAGTGAAGCGTAATACTGAAAAATTTGCTCGCGATCGCGGTTTCAAAGAAATCAATGCTGAGGTGTTGTACGCCGCTAAGGAAGCTGTCGGGGCTTAGTTTTTCACCCAGTAAATCAAAATTAGTGGGGAGTTAAGAGCAATCTTAACTCCCCGCTTTTATGAGTTTTTTACGTGTATGCTTAGTTATTTTTACTATTTCACTTTTAGAAGTGATATTTGACAACAAGCTGTTGTGCGTTTAGGGAGCCTGATAAAGCTTCTCTTGCAAGATGTTACCTTATAGCGATGCCTGCGGCAACCCCTCCTGCGATCGCACTATTTTGGTACTTGCACCAACCGCGCTACATCCTCACCAAGTCGAGTAAAATCATTAGCGTTAAGAGTTAGCAAAACATCAACATTTGCCTTTATTGCAGCCTGAGCAATCAAAGCATCGTATATACCTCCCCCTGGAAGATTTAGACTTACCATTCTAGCTATCGTCGCCTGATAATCTTCAGCAGTAAGAACAACTTTATGAGCCTTTTTGAGATTTTCCCCAAGTAATCGCTGTGCTAACGCCGGATTAATTTGCGGATTCGGAGGAAGGCGGGTAAGTATGGCATAAAGTTCGGCTAGAGTATGAGTTGAAATAAATCCTTTTATTTCATCTGTCTGGACACGCTGCAACCAGGGTAAACTCTCTGAGTGCCTAGGATGCTTTGCCACCATTGCTGCAACAAGTACAGAGGTATCAAATAATATTTTCACCAGGATGTAAATTTCTTAATTCGTTCTTTTCTTAAATCATGCACAGATGTTTCCCAGTTTTTTGCGCCTTGAGTTTGTACTACTAATACTCCCTTAACATACTCAATAGGCAAACCCTCACCTAGTTCTTCTGGTTGCCAATCATAAGGTTCATAGCTACCCAAATTTGATAAGTCAGTTTCTAGCCATTGTGCATCAGCTTCTTCACTAACTACAGATAAATTAGATTGCTTATGATTCTCCTTTCGCCACTCTAGAAACTCTACGAAATCTAGAACTTCCTGCTGTGCATTTTCTGGAAGGTGTTTTAGTTTCTCCAAAATCTTTTCTTTAAGAGAATCCATATTTGCAGCCACCATCTTTGCTTAGTAGTGTAACTTATATGCGCCATACTTGAGAGGCTTCACCTTCGCTGGAAGAAAGCGAAGTTTTTGATAATCTTCTTACGTACAAAATTGGTTGTTTTTATTACTTTAATTTGAGGAGCGATGTTTCACGACAATATGCTGTGGGTTTACGAACTCTGACAAAGCTTGTCTTGCAAGATGTTACCTTATAGCGATGCCTGCGGCAACCCCTCCTGCGATCGCATTCCTTAATAACTAAATATACGGATAAATAAAAAATAACACTAAACAAATATCACAATACAAAATTATTACTTCAGGAATCTAATAGGCAGAAGAACCCATCAGAGTGCTAACCGATGTATCTCCGACAACGAAGTAAAAAAAGCATCATTAAACCCTCGCAATCTCTCTTATGAATAACTAGCAGATGCGTGCTAATGTTTTAATCTCATCGTCCTCCCCCCGCGCCTTGCCCTATGCATCTGCAACATTTACACCCACAACACCTTGAAGAATTAGTCAAGAGCAGTGGCATAGATTTACACCTGGCGCAGCTGAATTTTAGGTCTATCCAGGGTGTAACTGCTTATGAGTACCTGTTAATTTCTGAGCTACTTCCCCGCACTAATACGGGAATGGTGAAAAGTAGCTGGTTGCAGCGTTACGCTCATATCACTGAAGGCGGTTGGTGGTGTTCTGGACTAGATCCTCTAAATGATTGGCAGATAATGGAGTGGGGATGCTTTAAACCAAACAAACCTCGGCAGAATAACAATGGTAAGTTTGTTAAATACGAGCATCCCCCTAGTACATCAACACGAGTATTTTGTTTACGGGTATCGCTGCAAATATGGCAGCAAGTCGCCCAGCGTTACAATCTAGCCATGCCTGAAAATATCAATATTACCTCTGATGGCGAAGCTGGGGGTTTTTGGCAATGGGTGATGCAACAGAACATCCCTCTCATCATCTGCGAGGGTGTAAAGAAAGCAGCGGCGCTGTTGACACAAGGATATGCAGCGATCGGTATTCCTGGAATTACTAGTAGTTATCGGGTTGTCAAAGATGAATTTGGCAAAGTCACGCGTCGTCAGCTGATTCCCGACTTAGCGACGTTTGCTGTTACAAAGCGCAGCTTTTACATTTGCTTCGATTTTGAAACTCAACCCAAGAAGATTGCTGCTGTCAATAACGCTATTTCCCAACTTGGTTGTTTATTCCAACAGAAAAATTGTTCGGTTAAAGTTGTCGAACTTCCAGGAGTAGAAAAAGGGGTTGATGAATTTATTGTTGCTAAAGGTGCAACTGCTTTCGATAAAATTTATCGCCAAAGTGTTGATTTAGAAATTTACCTAGCCCAAAGTAAACCCCATACCGAGTTAACAATTCCGGCTACACTCACAATCAACCGTCCCTATATAGGTGAAATACCTTTCCCCACCTCTGGATTAGCGGGAGTTAAATCAGCAAAAGGTACAGGTAAAACTACAGCATTGCAAGCCGTTGTCAAACAAGCTAAAAGTAGAAACCAACCTGTTTTATTAATTACCCATAGAATTATTTTGGGGCGGTTCTTGTGTGAAAAAATTGGTATTCAATGGGGGATAGGAAATGGGAAATGGAAAGATGGGGAAATGAGAGAGAATAACCAATACCCAATGCCCCATGCTCCATGCCCCATTCCAAAATCTTTAGGATTATGCGTTGATTCCATTTGGAAACTTAACCCTGATAATTGGCACGGAGCGATAGTAATTTTAGATGAAGTAGAACAATCTTTATGGCATCTACTCAACAGTAATACTTGTAAACACAAACGTGTCAAAATTCTAAAATTATTCCAGCAGCTAATTGCTACAGTTTTAACAACTGGAGGGTTAGTAATTGCCCAAGATGCTGATTTATCTGATGTTTCCTTAGAGTATTTGCAAGGATTAGCAGGAATTAAATTAGCACCTTGGGTGGTTGTAAATCAGTGGAAACCTCAGCAAGGTTGGGACGTTACTTTTTATGATTCTCCTAACCCAACGCCGCTAATTCATCAACTGGAACTGGATTTACTTGCAGGACGTAAATGTTATGTTACTACCGATAGTCGCTCTGGGCGTTACAGTTGTGAAACAATTGAACGTTATCTCAAAGAGCGGTTACAAAAACTACGACAGCAATTTCCTAAAACCCTGGTAGTTAGTAGCCACACTACAAACACACCTGGTCATGCGGCGGTTGATTTTATAGCAGCTATTAATCAAAAAATCTCTGAATATGATGGCGTTTTTGTGACCCCAAGCCTTGGTACTGGAATTAGTATTGATGTTCAACATTTTGACCGGGTTTACGGCGTTTTTCAAGGAGTAATTCCTGACTCAGAAGCACGACAAGCATTAGCAAGAGTACGGGATGATGTACCACGTGTTGTCTGGTGTGCTAAGCGAGGTATTGGTTTAATTGGTAGTGGTAGTACAAATTATCGCTTGCTGTCTGATTGGTATCAAGAAAATCAAAAAGAAAACTTAGCTTTGCTGAGTCCACTACATAAAATAGATGTAGATTTGCCTTTAGTTCATGACCCTATTCATTTGCGAACTTGGGCAAAGTTGTCTGCAAGAGTAAATGCCTCTATGCGACTCTACCGTCAATCGATGCAAGATGGTTTAATTGCTGATGGGCATCAAATTCAGATGCGAAGCAACGCCGTTCACAATAATATTATTCGAGATTTACGTCTTGCCTTTTTGGCAACTGATACTAATGATTTAGTTACCCGCAGAAGGTTAATTTTGGAAATTGTCAAAGTCCAAAAAGATTGGGTACAAAGCCGCCAAAAGGCTAAAGAAATTAAACGAAAAATTAAAGAGATTAAGCAGCAAAATCAATTAGCAGCAGCGACCGCTGTAGCCAAGGCGAGGGATATTGATTATGTAGAATATGAGCAACTATTAGTTAAACATTCTTTAACTGATGTAGAACGGAATCAAATTAATAAATATCTTCTCGGACAAAGGTATGGGATAGAAGTTACTCCCATATTAAAGTTACAGGATGAACAAGGATATTATAGCCAACTGTTAATTCACTACTATTTAACTCATGAAAGTGAGTATTTTCATATCAAAGACCAGCAAGAATGGCATCAGCAATTATTGTGGGGTGAAGGTAAAGTTTTTCTGCCAGATTTAAAAACTTACACGCTAAAAGTTGAAGCAATGAGAGCTTTAGGAATGCTACAGTTTCTTGAAGTAAAACGAGAGTTTACTGAGAATGACGTTGATTTGATATTGCTTAAACATGTGGCTTTTCAGCATAGTAAACATATAAAAAGAGCGCTTAATATTAACTTAGATAGAGAAAAAGGGCACATTTCGGCGATAAAAATACTCAGCCAACTGTTAAATTTATTGGGTTTGAAGCTGAGGCGGGTAAATCAGGTTTATCAAATTGACTTAGAAACACTCAATGATGGTAGAGAAAAAATATTTGGAGTTTGGCATCAACGAGATGAATTGATGTTGGCTCATGTCAAAAGTGGTGGCTATAGAGTGAGTGATTATTCGTCCAACTTGAAGCTTGAAATAATTTCTCATTTGAATACCACTACCCCAATCCCTATTACCCCTTATCCCCAGTCCCTTTTACAAACCCAAAAATTACATGAATGCTGAAGATTTTTTCAATCAGGGATTAAACAACAATTTGCAAGGAGACTATCAAGGAGCGATCGCAGCTTACACTCAAGCACTCAAGTTAAATCCTAACTATCCAGAAGCATACTATAATCGAGGTGTTATTTTAAGTAGTCAACTTAAAGATGATCGCGGTGCGATCGCTAATTTTGATCGAGCAATAGAAATCAATCCTAATTTTGCCACAGCTTACTGTCACCGGGCTAATGCTCGTTACTTTTTAGCAGATTATAAGGGAGCGATCGCCGATCATAACCAAGCATTACAAATCGATCCCAATTTAGCTGAATCTTACCACAGTAGGGGTAATACCTACTTTGCGTTGGAAGATTATGACCAAGCGATCGCAGATTATTATCAAGCAATAGAAAATAGTACTCAGTTAGCTACTTATATCAATTTTGATATTGCCAAAGCATTTCATAACCGGGGTGTAGCTTGTTTTGATCGCGGTGATTATCAAGGAGCAATTGCAGACTTTCAACAAGCTTTACAGTGGTATCCTCATTTTGCCGCAGCATATAGCAATCGGGGTAATATTCACTATATTTTAGGAAACTATCAACAAGCGATCGCTGATCATAACCAGGCATTACAGCTAGACCCCAATTTAGCAGAAGCCTACCATAACCGAGGTAATGCTCACTATGCTCTAGTAGACTATCAGAGCGCGATCGCAGATTACAACCATGCATTAAAAATTAACCCCTACTTTGCAGGAGCGTACTACAATCGGGGTCTTGTTCTTTCTCATCTCAAAGACTATCACGGTGCAATTGCAGACTTTAACGAAGCATTAAAGTTAAATCCTGATGATGTCCAAGCGTACTACGAACGGGGTCTTGTGCTGAGCATACTTGGGGACTATCAAGGAGCGATCGCAGATTATAATCAGGCATTGCAAGAAAATCCGACTCTAGCTTTAGTTTACGGCTTTCGGGCTAATGCTCGTCGCCAACTGGGAGACTATCAAGGTGCAATTGAAGATAGTAATCGACTATTACAACTTAATCCCCATCTAGCTGAAGGATACTGCGATCGCGCCGCTGCTCGTCGTTTTTTAGGAGATTACAAGGGAGCAATCAAAGATTACGATCAGGCATTGCAGATTAATGATAACATAGCCTCAGCCTACTACGGTCGGGGTATTGCCCGTGAAGCTCTGCAAGATTTCCCAGGAGCAATTGAAGATAATACTCAAGCAATAGAGATTGTTCCCGATTTTTCCCAAGCATACTGTAATCGGGGTAATGCTCGCCGCCTTCTCGGAGATGAACAAGGAGCGATTGCAGATTACGACCAAGCATTACAACTCAACCCCGATTTGTTTGAAGCTTATTATAATCGAGGTTCTACCCGCTATGCTCAGGAAAACTATGAAAGTGCGATCGCAGATTACACCCAGGCTTTGCAAATAAATCCTCAATCTGCTGCATTTTACAGCGATCGCGCCAATGCTCGCTATGCCCTGCAAGACTATCAAGGGGCAATAGAAGATTATAATCAGGCAATTGCCCTTGATTCTAGCTTCGCTGAAGATTGGTTCAACAGAGGTCGTAGCCGTTCTCTATTGGGAGATTTCCAGGGAGCACTTGCAGATTTGAATCAAGCTTTGCAGTATCAGCCTCATTGGACTTCAGCCTACATTGTTCGAGCAGATATCTACCAAAATCTTGGAGAAGACCAAGCAGCAATTGCTGATTTCTATAAATCTGCCGAACTCTATTTTCAAGAAGGAAATACACAGTATTATCAACAAATTATGGAGTTAATCCAACAGCTTCAACAAGATTTGTGAACAACAAAATTCCCAACTTACTTAATTAAGAAGTCGGGAATCTAAACCTTTTTAGGATTGCTATATAGCAACTGTAAGTATCAGAAACACCATAAGTCTACCACCTCAGACCGCTCTGATGAAGGGTTTAACCTTCCCTTAGTGGTAACAAAGTGGAAGAAGCGATAAAAACTCCACACCTTTGATGGCAAATCTATACACTGTCTGTGTATCTGACATCGCTCTCCTTAGATACACAACAATAGGTCACAGCGGCATAACACCCATCCAGTGCTGATTGTCTTATGGTAATCTTAGCAATTCAGTTATTTGTAATTAGTCCTTCTAAGGGAGGAATCGCTGTCAAACTTGAGAAATAAGTGTATTAATCACTATTGCCTATCTCAGGTAGGATTCGATTTGATTTTGTCATCTATCTGATTCTACTAATTTAGAATAAGATTAAATAAAAAATGAGCTATGAAAGATTGGAGCATAAATTTAGTTAAAGGTCTAATATTAATATTGATTTTATTTAATATAGTTTTTTATAGTACAGATACCTTTGCAAATCAGGATAATATGAATCAAGAGGATATTCGGATATTAATTAGTAAAGCCAAAGACGCTTGGATTGCTCAAGATGCTGATGCTCTTGCACAGATGTTTACACCAGATGGTGAAATGATTGTGCCAGGGAAAAAATGGCGAGGACAAGCCATAATTAGAGAAGAAATAAATAATTTTGCTCAGCAGTATTCAGATGTGAAAATTGACATTCAGCGGATTATTGTTGAGAATAACCAAGCCGCAGTTGAGTGGTATTATCAAGACACTCATAAAGCTACAGGTCGCCGCAATCAAGCTGATGATGTTATTGTTGTTGATTTTAAAGATGGTCTGATCAGTCGCTGGCGTGAATATTTCGACACTGAAACACCAGCTAGCAAGCAGTGATGATTGGGATGCGTTCTCGTTCTTCAACCATCTGTTATTTCAGACAATCCATGCTGTTTGAAGTCTACACCTGTTTTAATTCTAAAGTTTTGCTGTAGCTTTGAGATTGCTAGAGAAGTACTAACGCCTATAGCTGGTAGTTATAGAAGGGGTGTAGGCGCAGCCCGCGTAAGCATTGCTCCTCTAGAGCATCAATTCAGTAATCGCAAAAACCCGATTTATTTTCGGTAAAACGACCAATTATCGTTGACTGTAGAGACGTTGCATTGCAACGTCTCTACGAAATAATCGGTTTTTCTCGCCCCTATCTTGAATACTGAATCGGTGTTCTAGCTATCAAGCTATGATGTACTGGAAAACATGTTGCAGTATACAGCCTGAGGTTTTGCATGAAAGTCGCAGTTTTCAGTACAAAAGCCTATGATCGGCAGTTTTTGGAAGCTGCAAATTTTCCCACCCAACTCTCAACGGAGGACACCTCCGCACACCAGTATCTTCATGAGTTGGTGTTTTTTGAACCCCGTTTGAGTAGAGATACCGCCATTTTAGCCGCCGGATTTCCAGCAATTTGCGTATTTGTCCATGACCAAGTTGATGCTCCTACTCTAGAAATTCTCGCCTCACAGGGAACTCGCCTGGTTGTCCTTCGTTGTGCGGGGTTTAACAATGTAGACTTACAAGCCGCAGCAGACTTAGGAATTACTGTTGTGCGTGTTCCTGCTTACTCACCCTATGGGGTAGCAGAACATGCTGTTGGATTGATTTTAAGCCTCAATCGGAAAATTCATCGTGCTTATAACCGCATCCGAGAAGCCAATTTCTCTTTAGAAGGGCTGTTAGGATTTAACCTGAATGGGCGTACAGTGGGGATCATCGGTACTGGAAAAATCGGTCTGATTTTGGGACAGATTATGAAAGGGTTTGGCTGTCATATACTTGCCTATGATGTGTATCGTAATCCAGAATTGGAGGCATTGGGTGGAAAGTATGTCGAATTACCTGAGCTATTTGCCAACTCTGATATTGTTTCCCTGCATTGTCCTCTGACTCCTGAAACTCATCATTTGATTAACGCTGAGACTATAGAACAGATGAAGCCAAGGGTAATGTTAATTAATACTAGCCGAGGCGCACTGATTGATACCCAAGCAGTAATCGAAGGACTGAAATCGCGCAAAATCGGCTCTCTCGGTGTCGATGTTTACGAACAGGAATCTGATTTGTTCTTTGAAGATTTATCTGGTGAAATCATCCAAGATGATGTTTTCCAGCGTCTAACAACATTCCCCAACGTACTGATTACTGGACACCAAGCCTTCTTTACAGAAGAAGCTTTACATAATATTGCCGAAACAACTTTTGCTAATATTACTGATATCGAACAGGGTCGTCCTTGTCCGAATGAAATTCGTGCTCAACCAGAAGTTGAAGCCGAAGCACTGGTTAGGTAATGGGAAAAGAGCGATCGCTAATTAGTATATTCATTTACTGCGAACGATAGGCAACGCGCAGACTTTGCACTAAAATCACCAGGGATGCGATCGCCATCAACCCACCCCAAAACCAATAAGGTAAAATTAAATACTGCTGCATTTGTGCTGTATCCGAAAGTCCTAAAGAACCAGCACTATAGCTAAATAGATAATCAAGTTGATGATACGTACTCACACAAGCTTGTACGCCTAATAATTGAATAGCAAACCCCTGTGCCCAGCGAGGAGCTTTCAAGGCAATACCTAGGATAATCAAACCTAGCAAAGGAATTGCTACCAATCCAAACCAAGAACGCACCCAAATTAATGTTGAAAACAGCAAAAAACTTCCTAAAATTTTCAAACTTAGGGAAGCTGTTTTAAAACTGCGAGAAGCCAGAATCAAAGCCGCACCGGCAAGAGGCGGGGCCATTGGGCCTGCTGCTGCAACCAAAGCCGGGCCAATTGGCCCCAATGACGACCGGATACCATAAGTTGCGACACCAGAACCATTACTAAAAAGCTCTAATTTCTGAAACTGTCCCCCTAATAGCACAGCCATTAAGCCGTGACCCATTTCGTGAAACCAAGTTGCCAAGATCGTAAATGGGTATAAAATATAATCGCCTCCTGGAACTTGCCACAGCAAGGTGGTGGCGATCGCCGCTGCAATCAGCCAAGTTAGCCCCATGCGTTCAACAACTAACGGAGCTTCTTTGTTGAGCAAGGGTTCAAAATCTTTGCCTGGTTTCCTCATGGATCACTTTCCTGAGTGTTCTTTCATCCATCCTAGTGTAATTAATCAAGTACTGGAGTTGCTGGATAATGCAGCAATTTGCACCTCAAAGCGACGGTGGTAAACTTAGACGCTATACAGAACGACTATATTTATCCGCCGCCTTTATGATGCTCTGATTAACAATCAGCTAAGACAATTGAAAAATGAATGTTACCATGTCTCCCTTACCCAAGCTGATGCGATCGCCTGCTCGCAAGCGATGTCGATTCCCCGATGATAGCGGCAGATTATTAATGTAAGTGCCATTGGAACTGCCCACATCTTCTATATAGTGAGCACCTGCTTCAACACGAATATCTGCATGAATCCGCGAGACAATTTCCGAGTTAGGAAAACCTGATACATCTATATCTGGGGGTATACGGTCATTTTGTTTGCCAATATGAATCACACTCAGGTTTTGCGGCAATTCAATTTCTCGGTCACTTTGTACGTGGAACAACCGCGCTGTTACCTGCTGCAATTGAGTTCTGGCAGCAGTTACATTTGATGCTGATGCCGCTGGCAGAGGTGATTGTGGGACTGAAGCCGGTTCAGCAGGTGGTGGAGTCGGGATTTCTTGCTCAAATACGATGGGTTGATCAGGGACGCTTGGTGGTGGCGTTGGGGAGCTGCTTTCTATGGCAGTTTCCTGTGATTGAGCGGCCACTGCTGTTGGTGGTAAAGATGAGCCAACAGGGGGGTGAGAGTTGGTACTACTGATTCCTAAAGGATCTGGTTGTAAAAGTTCTAAAAGTGGATCTGGGGTAACTAAGGGCGGTACTTCCACGGGAATGTCGGGAGCCACTGTTGGTGTTACTGCTGTTGCAACAGGTACAGCAGGTGCTGAGTGCAGATTATAGCCACACTGACCGCAGAAAGCGGCATCCGCCTGCACAGTTGCTCCACAGCTAGGGCAGTTAGTAGTTGCTGGTAACGGCGTATAGCAAGCTTCACACTGGACAGCACCGTCAGGGTTGGGATGATTGCAATTAGGGCAGACGATCATCGATTTTAGCCTTTGTTCAAGATCATCATAAAATATTACTGGCAAGCAGAGAAAACTCCGTAGACGCTTATCCTGTGAGACGGCGCTACAAAAAAAGTTAAAGCGGCCTCTTCCTCCGTAGATGCCACGGACACTTGGACGCCAGTCACCTGCGACGGGAAACCCGTCTTCAGTGCTAGCGAGAGCAACATACTGGCTTCTTAAGTCGAGAAACCCGCCCATGTAAGTGTCCGATCGAGGGCGGCTTGTCGTCAGACAACGGAAGTTCGGCACAGGAGTAACCCTAGCTTTAGATTCTAACAATTACTCCTGATAGGAAGTTTAGGGTTGGAGTTCCAAACCGGCTGCTGCATCCAGCAACCACCTGAGTTCTCCGTGAGGCTGAATCAAGCGGGATGGGTAAGTGAAATCATCAGCTACGGGTGCAAAGACTTGAGCCAAAGCTGGTCGTTTATTAGCACCAGCAACCAAAAAAATCACACTGCGAGCAGAGTTGATCAAAGGGTAAGTGAAGGTTATGCGAGGGTTTCCGTCTTTGTTACCCACAGTAATTAGGCGATCGCGTACTTTTAGAGCCTCTGTGTGGGGAAACAAAGATGCGGTATGTGCATCATCACCCATTCCTAGTAATATTACATCTAATGAAGGAAACTCTCCGGGTGAAGAATTAAAAAATTCTTGGAGATGTTGTTCATACTTAGCTGCTGCTAGTCCTGGTTCCGCTTCCAAAGTCGGTACAGGGTGAATGTTAGCTGCTGGAATATCAACGCGATCTAGCCAAGCGCGACGCGTCATCAGTTCATTGCTATCAGGATGATCTGGTGGAACATAACGTTCATCCCCCCAAAAAACATGAATTTTATCCCAAGGCAGTTTTTGACTAGCGATCGCTTCATACAAAGGCTTAGGTGTACTACCACCAGACAAAGCTATTGTAAATTGCCCCCGCTGACCAATGGCAATTTCTAACTCTGACAAAATCAACTCTAGCGCTCGTGCAACTAGTGCTGGCTGATCTGGTAAAACTTCAACCGTTTTATTCATTGGCTTCAATATCATATTGCCGGCTTCCAGCAATACAATACCGAACTTATTACAATCCCCCTTTTTAACTTTTGAAACTTTTAACATCGAGGACTAGGGACTGGTAACTGAGGAATAAGGTAAACAAGGGGACAAAGTTAATCAATGCCCAATGCCCAATGCCCAATGCCCAATGCCCAATGCCCAATGCCCAATGCCCAATGCCCAATGCCCAATGCCCAATGCCCATTGCCCAATACCCAATGCCCAATGCCCAATGCCCCATGCCCAATGCCCAATGCCCCATGCCCAATGCCCAATGCCCAATGCACATGGCTCATATAC